>NZ_PIZM01000013.1 GCF_002835465.1 Psychromonas sp. psych-6C06
ACCCACTGACCGTACACGCCGCGCTGACGAGCCATAATAAGCTGACTCGGCCTTGCTATTCGGGCTCGAGGCCCAGTTGACTATTCGAGTTTAATGCTTGGAGTCCTATACAACGTTCTCACTTGTTAACGGTCTCTCAAATGAGGAGCCTGCAATTTACCGAACTGTTGTATAAGAAGGCTTTGGTTGCAGCCAAAGCTTGGGCCTCACTTTACCTAAACGGGTTTAAAAGGTAACTATTTGGTGGGGTAATTATCCATACAAGGCAATTAAACGGAACTAAAACAGTGGGTTACGTTTCGCTTCGCTACACATTATAACCCACAATTTTAGTCCGCTTAGCGCGGCGTTATCAGGCTTACGAAATTGGCTTTTGGGTTGTTGTGAGTTTGGTCGTGTTTGGAAGGGCAGTTTTCAATTGAATGTGTTGTGCCTTGTGGTTTTAAAGTAACATTCAAAGTATTTCAGCTTCGGTGTCAAACCTTGGCTTTTCACTGGATTTAAAATAAGTGTTCAGTTTCACATTCATTGTGCAACTTTCTATTTATTAACGGCGCTAAAACCTATTTAGGTTTACACTCGCCGTGCTAACAAGGCGTTTAAACGGAACAAAAACAGTTGGCTTTTGTTCGTGCCTCACAAAGTATAGCCAACTATTTTTGTCCGCTTAACGCGGCGTTAACTGGCTTGATATATTCGCATATATCTATTGTTCATCACTTAAATTTCAGACGTTATAATTGATATATGGTAACTATCTGTTTTATATATTGGTATTTATTAATCTGTTGTTGTGGGGATATAGAATTCAGGTATTATTGCCTTTTAAGTTATTTAGTGCCTAATGAGATACTTTTAAGGAGCAATAATGAAAACAAAATTTGGGATGATCTTTATAATTCTTACTAGTTCACTGGTCTCAGCGAACAGTGAATCTATCCACATCCCCAATAATGATCGACAGCCACTGAATATTGCTAATCAGCCTCTATCTGTAGATAAGTTATATAATTCATATCTTAGTAAACAGGTAAGTGAAAGAAGGTTAGCTGAAATGTATTTTATTGGAGTTATCGATAGCACAGAAGGCACCGAGTGGTGTGGTTTTCAGAGTGTTAAGGCAACATCAGTACAAGAACTCGCTTTCTCTGCTATAGAAGCTGCTATACATACGAAACCTTCAGAAAGAGCATCTAAAGTTATAATTTCAAAATTACACAACACACTGCCATGTAAGGAACAAAAATGAGACCTAGTTTTCATAAATTATCTTCTAATTTCTATTCTGCCACTGCATATATGCCAAACTACCTAAGTGGTGATAAATTGTATGATGAAGTCGGCCTAAGCTACCAAGGCCTCATAAAACAAAATGCAGCTTATGCGAATACTTGTGCTACCAGGATGAGTTTAGCGTTACTTAAGTCAGGAATTATTTTTGACGGAAGGTTACAAATAAAGTCTGGTAAGTTTAAAGGGAGGTACTTGGAAACTGGTGCAAAATTACTTGCCGATCAACTGATGAGGCCAAGTGTATTTGGAAAGCCCAAAATTTATCGCCCAAATAACTTTAGCAACCAAGTATTAGGCTCTAAAGGTGTTGTGCTATTTTGGAAAATTGACGGATATGGTGGTGGTCACATCGATTTAATAGATTCAACCAATGTCGATAATGACGCAGAATGTAGTTCAGCTTGTTATTATGATTGTAGAGAAATATGGTTTTGGGAATTAAAGTAGCTTTCGAGCAAGAGCCAGTTAACAAGTCGTTTAAACGGAATAAAAACAGTTGGCCATTGCTTCGCGATTGTAGCCAACCATTAATTTCGGTTTAACGAGGCGTTATGTGACAGCTGTAAACGTGCGTAGTCACATTATCGAGAATTTTTCGCCCCAATAACGGGATAAATTACTGCTTATATTTATTTTTGATATATTAAGGTATAAAAATAAATTGGTTATATTGCATCTTGGTATTTGCTAATTTCTAGTCACAACACACAACATGATAGGCTATTGATGAGAACAATAGCTTTTAAATAACATTGGAATTATCAAAAAGATATGTAGCAGTTCAAACTGTCTTATAGCTAGCATACAATTAAGGATTTATATATGCCACAGTATCAACTTTTCGTACACGAAGAAAATAAAGGTTTGACTTATTTAGAAGCGAATACTGAAACCTACAATCAAGAGAAAGAACAGTTATTAGGTCAAGGTTTCATTATAGATACTAATTACTATATTCAAGCTAAATCAGGCGCTGAGGCATTGGCCCAATATGGTGATATAACAACGGAAGCGTTATATAATTATGCGCCAACAGTTATCTCAGCCCAAGGCGCTGTTGAGTCTACAGGTTTAAACCTTTGGAATACAAAAGCTTTAGCAACAAAAATAAAAAAAGACCTATTATCAGAAACTGAATGGAAAAATTATTACCTAGCAGGCTCATTAATTATTACCATATCAATCTATGTAGCATCTCTATTTCCGAGAGAAAATACCTTGTCTATTCTGATTGAGGCAATATTAATGATTGGTATTTTTATATTTGGCATTAACACTACCTTTACTACACATAAAAACAACGGCAAACCTGTTTGTAATTACATTGCAAAAATGGTCTCGCTATTCGTGCCACTAACTATCAAGTTTATTATTTTTTCATTTTCAGTAGGCTTTGCAATAGGCATGGCTGAAGTTTCTGGTTTACCTCCTTTCTTTGCTGATTGGGTGTTTGTTGTACTGAATGTAGCGGTACAAGCATTGATCTTCTGGCGTTTAAACGTTCATTTACATAGCATTAACTCATAACAAGCATTTTAAACGAAACTAAAACAGTGGGTTATTGTTCGTTCCTAAAGATCTGGACATCCGTACACTTTAGCAATTCAATGCGTACCCAAAAATTTCCGATACTTTTTCTTACTGTTAAGAAAAAGTGACTCGCTGAAAGGAGAAATGTGTGCAAAGTAGGTTCAAATATTGAATGGATGAGCGCAGACGAGTTAGAAAATATTTCGGAATGGCACTCACTGAGAACCAGTCTAATCCAGTTAGTAAATAGGTTTTTGACAAACAATTTGTGCAATCGCGCGATCTGGATTGCGTTTTATCCCTTCAAAATAGTGCAAACAGTGCCAGCCTTCAAAGTGTGTTTTTAACTCATTTTCTTGTAATAAAAAGGCATCACGATTCGGGCGTCCAAATTGCCTGTTCTCAGTGGTGAAGGTTTCATAAATAATCAATCCACCCGGCGCAATCGCTTGGTGAATTTGAGCCATTAGTGGGCGATGTAAATAGCGAAACACGATAATAGCTTGATAACTTTCTGCCGGGAGTTGAAAGTTGCCGTTTTCAAAGTCTGCGCAAATACATTGTGACGCGTCAATCATCGCGTTTGTTTTTAAGCGACTTAAAAGGTCTTGATTATGATCAGCAAAGTGCACCGGCAAACCCTGCTGATGTAAAAATAAACCGTTACGCCCATTGCCACAGGCCAGATCAAGTATCGGTTTTTCATTTTCCTTGAAGTAAGGTAAATAGCTCTCTAATAACGGTGAATGCGTCATTAATTTAGCGCCTCAATCAGAGCTTTAATATTTTTAAGGGGGTGGATCGTTTGATTGCCTTTAACAAATTGTTGCATCGATTTATGGTAAGCCACTTCGGGTATAAAGATCTGCTCTTTACCGTGACTCAACGCTTCGCGAACACGAGGCACTATTTGTGGAACTTGACGAAGCTCGCCGGTTAATGCCACTTCGCCAATAAAAACCGCGTTTTCAGGCAAAGGTCTTGAGTTAATTGAACTGAGCAAGGCAGCCGTCACTGCCATATCGGTAGAGGTTTCCGAGTCTGCCATTTTAAGGCCGCCTACCAAACTGATATTAATATCGTAATAGGTGGGGATACCGCCATGCTTTTTAAGTACCGCGGTAATAAGTGATAAACGACTATAGGAAACCCCAATACAGTTACGGATAGATTTCTCTCCCTCAACTTCGGTGGCAAGTGCCTGAATCTCAATTAACAAATTACGCGCACCATCTTTAATGACGGTAATTGCAGAGCCTTCAAAATGTTCTTCACTGCCGGATAAAAATAGTCGGCTAGGGTTATCTACCGAGCGCATACCAAATTCGGTCATCTGAAAAATACCGACCTGCTCGGTATCACCAAAACGGTTTTTATCGGCACGTAAAATACGCACTGATGCGTCATTAACTTCTATGTGGATCGCGGTATCAATAATGTGTTTGAGTGTTTGTGGGCCTGCCATCTGCGAATTTTTATTCACCTGCCCAACTAAAATAAGGGTGATACCGTGTTGCTTACACAGGCGGTTTAAAATTTTGGCGCAGGTTTTAACCTGAGTAACACCACCAGCACTACCATCTACTGCATTTGATTCAAAGGCTTGAATGGAGTCAGCAATTAAGAACTTGATGTTATTTTCAATACACTGATCAACAATATCTTCGATACTGTCGGTATCGCTAAGCATAAAGTTTGCTTCATTAAAGTTAAGTTTAAGGCGTTCAAGGCCACGTTTTGCCCATTGGCTTAAACTCTCTTCTGCGGTCACATAAAGGGTGTTCATGTTTTGTGACATCACTTCGGCGACTTTGGTTAATAACGTGGTTTTACCCGAACCCGGATCACCACTGATTAACACTACAGAGCCCAAGGTAATGCCTCCGCCGAGGACGCGATCGAGCTCAGAAAGTCCAGTGGAAACACGTGTTGCATTCTCAACCTGTACTTGATTTATACGTTGCACACCAATGCTTGGCCCGGCATAACCACCGCTAGTATTGCGTTTTACCGCTGCATTAACCGATTTTGTTGTGCTGGTGGGCTCGCGAAATTCAGTGATGGTGTTCCATGCCTTACATTCGCTACATTGACCTTGCCATTTGGTAAAGTCGGCGCCACATTCGCTGCACACGTAGGCGATTTTTGTTTTTGCTTTAGCCATGGAATTAACTGTCCTGTTCGCTTAGTTGTATGTTGTATTGTGTGATTGCTTTTTGGCAATCTTGATAAGAGTAACCACGCGAGACAAGAAAACGCAGCGCTTTATCCTGCTGTTTTTTATCGCTGATTGGCTCTCTAAACTTACCATTGAGTAGTTTTAGCGCATCGCCCAATGCATCGTAATCTTCGATTGGATAGGCTTCATTATGGCATTCTATCGCGCTAAAAATATGTTCAAAAGTATGACCTTTGTTTTGCAGGAAGGCCATCACTTTCTGTTTCAAGTGCGCATTCTCTATTCGCTGTCGATAACGCTTATCAAGGAGCTGCGTGGCGCTATCAATATAATCAAATTGACTGGCTTGAAAGTGGTGCGATGCTTGTTGCTGGCTGATCCCTTTTTGCTGCAGATCGCGCTGTATGCGGTTAATGCCATAACCTTTGTTCTGTGCGCTACGAATAAAGCTTTCTGTAAAACGATCATCATCAAGGTACCGATAGCTATAACACTCATCAATCACCGCATCAATCCACTGTTGATTATCAGTTTTTCGGCTAAGTTTACTGCGTAGCTCTTGCTCACTGTGATCGCGTCGGCTCAAATGCCAAAAGGCAGAACGTTTCACCGCTTCGATATCATTTGCAGGTTTTATGGGTTTATTAAATGCCATCGTGTTACTCAGCCTTAAAGGGAAACGGTTTATGCACAATGCCGCTTTTATCGTTATCTTTCAACAGCGCATCAAATTACGTTTTGCGATTTTAACTGTACTTTATTTAACGAGGTTATTTAGGGAATTAACTTGATCTCATCGATAAAGAGGGTGATAGGCTCTTTTAGCTTGTACATATAAAAATCGATACCAGCCATCTGTGTTAAATCGATATCTCTTGCCGTAGGGTTTTGTTGAATATCTATTAAACTGATTTGATGCGTGGACCAGCCCGGTGGCAATAACACGGTACGACCAAATCGATAGGCACGTGTGGCATGTTTCTTACCATAATGTTTGTCAGTCATGATAATACGCAACGGTACGGTGGTCTGATTCGGGTTAAAAAAATCGAATTGTAGCTGTTGATAAGCTGCATTTTCATTTACATCACCTGTTTGCCAATTTTCTTCAAAGTAGCGCAGAACTACTCGACTTGCTTTACGGCTTTCAAAGCGTGCCTGTAGTATATTGTGATTACGGCCCTTATATCCTTCTGGCAATGTGTCGATATTGATAATGCTAATTGGACCATCAGCTTTCCATCGAGTTAGTGCTGTTTGATTGTAATAGTTGGCGATAACTGGAAGATCTTTGCGCAGGCGGTATTCATCATAGGCGGTTAAGATTGTTGGCGTTAATAGAGTAATTAGAACAAAGGCATAACTTGCCCTTAAAGCCATTTTTATCGGCTGACTTGGTGTGAAATTTCCCAAATAAAAAAGCGCAAGTAGCGTACCTAAGTAGTTATAAAAGAGATCTTCTACCTCTGCACTGCGATAAAAAAGGGGTTGCAATAGTTCGATGCAAGTTCCGATGATAAAACAGCTTAGGCTTAACAGCAGAAATTGTCGCTTAAAATTAGCACGCCTAACATAGGGGATTTTTTTTAATGCAAGCGAGCTAAAAAAAGCAAACACAACGATATGCCCTAGTGGCCATAAGGTTAAAATTAAGCGAAAAGGAAGTAATTCGGGGATCTCACCAAATAGCATGGTGATTAACAGTGTTGCTATCAGAATAAGAGAAGCTTTTTTAAACATAGTGAGCATCGGTTGCAAAAAAGGCAGAATAAACCGACTCGCAGGGCAGTGCAATCTATAATATTGATTAATCAGTGGTGATTTTCAAATGATATTCTATATTATGAGAATATTTGGCGTTATTAAGGTTAATATGGATGTTTTAAATCAACAGGGAGAGATCATAGAGTTAGATACAGGCTTTCGATTTGGCGATGCTTTTTTCTCGTTGTTAAACTTCATAAAAAAACCGACTCCCCACGATGCAAAACGAACGACCTGTGAAGCACAGTGCTACCTTTTTTATCGCGATATTATGAATTATGGTTTTGTAGACTCCCATAATCAACACCTTGCCGATGGTCGTTTAGATCTTGCTGCTAAAAACCTAAATGCAATTAATGATATTGCCGTTGACGATTTAACAGGGTTAAAAAAGAAAGAGTATTTAAAACGTAAATTAATCAGCCTTGAAAGTGAAGTTTATCTAGGAGAGCTGTCAGACTTTTCCCTCATTATTTGTGATCTAGATAAATTTAAAGATATTAACGATGATTTTGGACATTCAGTCGGTGATGATGTATTGGAATTATTTGGTAAACTTCTTTTAGAAACCATAAGGCCTAGCGACTTCGCTTACCGCTACGGCGGTGAAGAATTTCTTATTCTTTTACCTGAAACCAATTTACAGGAAGCATCATTAGTTGCGAAACGTCTCTGTTTGGTGATTGATGAGCGCTTACAGGTGGGTCACTATGGGCTTAATCAAGTCACCGCTTTTGATCTTCCTAAATCAGAGTTCTTGGAAGAAGAGTCGGGAATTAATGATGCTTTTTTCTTGGCAAGGAATGTGACTTGTAGTTTTGGGGTTGCCAATTATCTTGAAAATGATCAATCGACCGATACTTTGTTTTTAAGCGCCGACGAAAACCTTTATATTGCTAAGGAAAATGGGCGCAACCAAGTTGCGCCTTAGTTGCTACTAGTCTATTGAGATTAGTTCAGGTCTAGCCATTAATGGCGATATTTGCTCCTTCGCATCATCAATCTGTTGCAGTGCGCGTTTAAGAGAACTACGTAGATACTTTTTCAAATGTTTACTGGCAATATCTGGATTTATTCCCTTTAATCGACAAAATAGGGCTAGAGCAAAGACCATTTTATCTTCTGATAAACAGGCATGTCGATTTGCTGCTGCATTATAGCAACTGCCACAACCCCCTCTAAATGTGTAAGCTGAGTTACTCATTAAAATACCAAAACCCATAAATACGGCCAAAATTTCCGTTGCAGGCGCAAATAATTGCTTTCCTCCCAATGGGGTGATCTGTGTTTGCGCGACTAAATGCTGCGCAATATAATGCGCGAAGCTGGCACTCAAATCTTCAGGCTTTAAGGTTTGATTTAGGTTGTAGGTAATAGTCAGGGGATGTTCACTGTGAAAAGGGAGCAGTGTTGAGTCTGCAGAGTTACGTTTGACACCCGCACTAAAATCAAGGTTTAAAAAAGCGGGAGGCAGGCTTGCAAATGCAGCAGGATGCACCAATTGCATCGGCCAATGGCTCAATCCAGTATATTTAAGCGTTGCGCCAAATACAGTATTAGCAACCGCTTGATGACTATCGACGTTGCCAGGAAAGAATTTATCGCTAGGCTCAATTAATTGTGTACGCTGAAAAAACTCTTCGCTATCAAAATGTGCAAGTGCCCAATCGAAGGTGTTAAATATCCACTTTGCATCCTCATCCGTGAGTAGTGGCTTTGCCTTAAAAATATTAAACATGGGATCCGTCTCAATAAAATGAAGGCGTGATGATAACGTATTGTGACTTTGAGTTTCGTGATCCGCTAGGCGTTTAACTTTCTTTGTATAACGAATAAACGCTGCCCTAACAAAACAGCCGCTACAGTTAACCCCATAGTAATACCTATCCAAAAACCTTTTGCACCTAATGCAGGGATTAGATAATCCGTCATCGCAAGGAGATAACCCAGTGGCAAGCCGACAACCCAATAAGCGATAAAAGTACGTGTAAAAATAGCGGTCATCTCTTTATAGCCACGTAAAGCACCAGCTGCAACAACTTGAATGGCATCCACACACTGATAAAGGGCCGCAAATAACAGCAGTGTAATGGCAAGTTGAATAACCGCTTCATTATCAGTATACAGTGTTGCAATCTCATATTTAAAAATCACAGTTAACAGCGCTGTAATAGCAGAAAGACCCAAACCAATCGCTAAGCCTGAATAAGTTGATACTTTAGCCCCTCGGGTATTTTTTTGGCCTAAATTAAAACCAACACGAATACTAACCGCACTACCGATACTCATGGGTAACATAAATACCATGCTTGAGAAATTCATTGCTATTTGGTGCGATGCAACAACCAAAGCACCTAATGGAGCGACTAATACGGCAATACCCGCAAAGATAGTCACCTCAAAAAACATGGCGACCGCGACGGGTAACCCTAATGCTGAAATCGAGAAGATTTGTTTCAAATAGGGGCGTTGAAAATGTTTGAACAGTGGAAACTGCTGTAATTTTCTGGTGATTGCTACATAAGCGGCTAAGGCAAAAAGCATAAACCAGTAAACGAGTGTTGTAGCAATACCGCAACCGACACCGCCTAATGCAGGCATGCCAAATTGCCCATAGACAAATATCCAGTTAAGCGGGATATTTAAAATTAAGCCAGCAAAACCAATCACCATTGCCGGTTTGGTTAAGGATAAACCTTCGATATAATTGCGTAATGCTTGAAATAGTAAAAAAGCAGGGACTGCTGGTAAAACCGCATACAAATATTGTGTCGTGATGGTCTTAAGTGCCGGTTCAATAGACATATAACCAACAATGGTGCCGGCATTGTAAAGAATTAAGATAATTGGTATCGACAGTAATAGCGCAAGGTATAAACCTTGCTGTCCTGTTTTAGGTATTTCCTGCAAGTCATTTGCACCATGCGCCTGTGCAGTTAATGGAATAAGCGCCATTAACACTCCAACGCCAAATAAAATACAGGGTAGCCAAATACTGGCTGCGATAGAAACGGCGGCCATATCGTTTGCACTCACGCCACCAGCCATGATGGTATCCACAAACCCCATCGCAGTTTGCGCAAATTGAGCAATAAAAAGTGGCATACTTAATTTGAGAATTTTAGTTATTTCTTGAGAGTATGACACACTGGCTCCAGTGGAGAGGGGAAAGTTGCAGTCTATGCCGATCAGATGCGGCACGCAATGCCCGATTCAGATTATTTTTGTAAAAATAGTCACGATCAAACACATATTTTTATAAAAAAAGTCAAGCAGGAAAGTATGGCCCGAGTAAACTCAATAAAGTTGCAATAAGAAGGGAATTTATAATGGGGTTACAAACACTTAAGCACTTCTTTAATCCAAAAACCATTGCCGTCATTGGTGCGTCAGTTCAACCGCATCGTGCCGGATACTTAGTGATGAATAATCTATTAGCGGAGGGGTTTAATGGTCCCATTATGCCGGTTACGCCTAAATATCGTTCTGTACATGGGGTGCTTGCTTATAAAACCATTGCCGATTTACCAATTACCCCAGAGCTAGCAGTGATTTGTACCAACGAATTTCGAATTGCAGAGATTTTGCCTGCGTTAGCAGAAAAAGGCTGTAAATCGGCCATTATTGTGACGACACCCAGCGATGCATCACTTTCCGATGAAATTTATCTACTGGCTAAATCATTAAATATTCGCCTGCTTGGCATGAGTAGTTTGGGACTAATTAACCCGCATGCCCAAGTAAATGCAAGCCTCGCACATTGTAGTGCTCTGAAGGGAAATATTGCTTTCATTTCCCAGTCTGCAGCCGTTTGTACTACGGTATTAGATTGGGCAAATAGCAAGCAAATTGGTTTTTCTGCATTTATCTCACTAGGTGACGCGCAGGATATTGGTTTTGCTGAGTTATTAGATTATTTAGCCCGTGATAGTAAAACACAATCTATTCTGTTGTATGTTGATAGCATCAAAAATGCACGTGAATTTTTATCGGCCGCACGTGCTATTTCACAGCATAAATCGGTGTTAGTAATAAAATCGGGAAGCTCGCAATTGGGCGCAAAAGCAGCTGCGCTTCATAGTAAAGGCCAGTTTGGCCACGATAGTGTTTACGACGCAGCTATCAAGAGAGCAGGTATGCTTCGTGTGCATGATTTACATGAATTGTTCGCGGCCGTAGAAACTTTAGCTTATTCCAATTATCTACATGGTGAGCGCCTTGCTATCATCACCAATGGTGGTGGTCTAGGCATTATGGCGGTGGATAATTTAGTGACGGAAGGAGGTAGGCTAGCCGAATTAGATGCGCCATTATTATCCAAATTAGACAGTTGTCTCCCTAAAAATTGGTCGCGCAATAATCCTATTGATATGATCGGCGATGCCGATCCGAAACGTTATGCGACAGCCCTCAGCCATTTAATGGATAGCGATCAAGTAGATGCTATATTAATTATGCACTCTCCATCTGCATTATCAGATAGCCAAAACAGTGCCAAAGCAATTATAGAGGTCATAAAAAATCACCCCAAGCGTAAACAGATTAATATTCTCACCAATTGGACCGGAGAGGAGGCCGCGAGACCAGCTCGAACCTTATTTACGCAAGCTAAAATCCCTACTTTTAGAACCCCTAAGGGGGCCGTAACCGCTTTTATGCACCTTGTGCAATATCGTCGTAATAAAAAACTGTTGCTAGAAACGCCAACGACTTTACCGGAGAATTTAGTCTACGA
Organism: Psychromonas sp. psych-6C06; assembly: GCF_002835465.1. Classification (NCBI taxonomy): domain Bacteria; kingdom Pseudomonadati; phylum Pseudomonadota; class Gammaproteobacteria; order Alteromonadales; family Psychromonadaceae; genus Psychromonas; species Psychromonas sp. psych-6C06. Next base: position 11,502 of record NZ_PIZM01000013.1, read on the forward strand.
CACAACCTATGCACATCAATATATTACTGATGTGGTGCATCCTGAAACGCTATCCACTAAATTAGATACCTATTTAGCGACACCGCTTTTAGCTGCTTATCATCTAAACACGATTAAAACCGAAGTGGCAAATGATGAAGAGCAGGCATTAGCGTTAGGTAAAGAGATCGGTTTCCCGCTAGCAGTGAAAATTAATTCGCCAGATATTGAATATAAATCACAGGTACATGGTGTTATCCTGAATATTAATAACCAGCAGGAGCTGTTTTTAGGATTAAGCGCAATTAATAAACGTGTAAAAAGTCTTTTACCAGAAGCTCGCTTAACCGGCTTTACATTACAAAAAATGGTCGCCAGTGGGATCGGTTTAGAGCTACGTGTGATGATCAAGCAAGATCCGACCTTCGGGCCGATTATTGCCGTTTCGCAGGAGAGTGATGCGCGCGATTTACAGACTACTTTAGAAAACGCAGTGGTTGCTCTGCCACCATTAAACATGGCATTGGCACGTTATCTGATGATTCAGGGCATTAAAGATAATAAAATTAAAATTAAGCGTGCCGCACAGGACTTTGATATGGATGCGGTATGCCTAATGCTGACCCGTATTTCACAAATGTTATTAGATAATCCTGAGATTAAAGATTTAGATCTCAACCCGGTGCTCGTAGTTGGCGATCAAGTCACCATTCTTGATAGTCAAATTCATCTCGCATTGGCAAGTGAGGGATATTTTGGCCAACTCGCTATCAGCCCCTATCCCAAACAGCTTGAAGAAGATGTGTTGCTACGCAATGGGCAAAGCGTTTTGGTGCGTCCTATCACCGCGGAAGATGAAGCGCGTCATCAGTTATTTGATGCTGCGTTAACCGAAGAAGATCGCTATAAACGTTACTTTTCACAGCGTGGAAAAATGAGCCATGAAGAGATGGCGATGTTAACTCAGATAGATTATGAACGGGAAATGGCCTTCATTGCAGTGCGTCTTGATGAAAACAGTGAGCAGGAAACCTTAGCAGTAGTGCGCGCCTCAATTGATCCTGATAACATTGATGCTGAGTTTGCCATGATAGTACGCTCTGATTTACAGGGCCTTGGCTTGGGTAAACTGATGCTTGATAAATTGATCCGCTATCAAAAAACCAAGGGCACGCTGTATTTAACCGGCATGACCATGCTTTCCAATGTTGGCATGGCAACGCTGGCTAAAAAATTAGGGTTTGAAGTACAGCGTGATATCGAAGAGGGGGTGATTAATATGTCGCTTTCTCTAAAAAAAGCAGAAAATATAGAACAATAGGAACAAGCTAAAACAATGTTTCCATCCATTTTAAAGCTAGCAACAGTGATTGCGTTATTTTGTTTTCCGATGAGTTTGCTGGCATCAAGTGTTGTGTCACTCTCCACACCGCGCTGTCAGAAAATGCAGCAATTAGGCGTAATACAAGCTGAGGCGCCGGTGCAATGTGAGCGCTTACGTGAAGTGCGTTTTGATTATATCGATTTTCAAGGCAAGGTTCATCGAGATGGTTCGTTGGTGGTTATGGATGCCGTTGCTCCTTATGTCAGTGCTATTTTTAAACAGTTATATGAAATTCAATTTCCCATTCATCAAGCAAAACCGATTGAACATTACCACGGTGATGATAAGCGCTCGATGGCGGATAATAATAGCTCCGCCTTTAATTATCGCGCCCTGACAGGCAAGCGCAGTTTATCGTTACACGCCTACGGTTTAGCCATCGATATCAATCCACAACAAAATCCTTTTATTGAGTTTAATGCCCAGGGAATGGCTAAATTTAGCCCCCTTGGCAGTGAAAAATACGCTAACCGTATGCGTTGGCGTTTAGCTAAACAATCACGTATGGGCTTTGCTGAGCAGGTGATTGATATTTTTGCTGATAATGGCTTTTTATATTGGGGAGGTTATTGGGATACCCCCATCGATTATCAACACTTTCAAGTAAGCCGTGATATGGCTACATTAATGACAACACTTTCTGCGCCCGATGCAAAACAGTTTTTTGAAAACTATGTCAATTGGCATCGCAGCTGTAAGGCGATGTATCCGCTTGCTTACTCACAGCATCGTGTTAATGATTATGTACATTATTTGAAAAACAGCTTATCAGTAAAGTCATTGACTCAACATTATCAACTTAAGCCACAGGCGATATTAGCCGCACTGAACAGGCCTGCCAAAAGATCTGCTATCTGCGTTAAACAGTATTAAATGCCATTATAAAATGGATGTTTAGTAAAGATAGTGTCGAAAATTAATAACGGTACCTTCCTCAGTGACTTCAATACCTTCTGCTAATAAACGTTGTTTCTGCTTTAACTGCCGATCACCAGTTAATGACAGTTTACCTTGGCTATTAATAACGCGATGCCAAGCGAGTTTAGTATCGCTAGGTAGCTTAGATAACGTCTTGCCAACATGGCGAGCATGATTAGGGTAACCTGCGCGTTTTGCCAGTTGCCCATAACTGCACAATTTACCCGCTGGCAAAGTCGCTAACACGTTGTAAAGTGACTGTTCAAATTCATTCATGCTATCTGTATCGCCTTTTAATTGAATCACTAATTGCACTTTGCATCCTTAGTGGTTGCGAGTATATTAACTCTTTTGTCGTTCCCATTAAATAAGAGTGCCTTATCATGAGCCAATCCTCCTCTATTGAAGAAAATAATGAACAAGTGATTGAAAAAAATCCACAAGAGAAACATCTTGCCGACTATCAGCCCTCTGACTTTTTAGTAGACAGTTTAGACCTTGAATTTGACCTTTATGATCAAAATACCGTAGTGAAAGCGACCAGTCAGGTGAAACGTGTTGGCGGCGATAACAGTCCGTTAGCTCTTTTTGGTGAACAGCTTAACCTACGTTCGCTTCGCGTTAATCAACAAACATTTGAAAACTATAAACTGGTGGAAGGTGGCATCGAACTGGTTGAATTACCTGAACAGTTCATCCTTGAAATTGAAACCGAAATCAATCCATTGGATAACAAAGCGTTTGAAGGTTTATATAAATCAGGTGATGCTTTTTGTACTCAGTGTGAAGCGGAAGGGTTTCGCCGTATTACCTATTATTTAGACCGACCCGATGTATTAGCAAAATTCAGCACTAAAATTAGTGCAGATAAACAACTTTACCCATCATTACTTTCAAATGGTAACCGTGTTGAGCAAGGTGATTTAGATAACGGCCGTCACTATGTTAAATGGGTTGATCCCTTCCCAAAACCTGCGTATCTATTTGCCCTTGTTGCTGGTGATTTTGATTGTCTACGCGATACCTTTGTGACTAAAAGTGGACGCACGGTTGACCTTGAGTTGTTTGTTGATAAAGGCAATTTAGATAAAACCGCGCATGCGATGTTATCACTTAAAAACGCCATGAAGTGGGATGAAACTCGTTTCAATTTAGAATATGACTTAGATATATACATGATTGTCGCCGTTGATTTCTTCAATATGGGGGCGATGGAAAACAAAGGCCTAAATGTCTTTAACTCTAAGTTTGTATTAGCGAATTCACAAAGTGCCACTGACCAAGATTATTTAGGAATCGAAGCGGTCATCGGCCATGAATATTTTCATAACTGGACCGGAAATCGTATCACCTGCCGAGATTGGTTCCAATTGAGCTTGAAAGAGGGCTTAACGGTATTTCGTGATCAGGAATTTAGCTCCGACATGGGCAGCCGCCCAGTAAACCGAATCGCAAATGTAAAAGTTATGCGTAATCATCAGTTTGCTGAAGATGCAGGACCAATGTCTCACCCTATTCGTCCAGCCTCGGTGATGGAGATGAATAACTTCTACACGGTGACTGTTTACGATAAAGGCTCTGAAGTGATTCGTATGCTACATACCCTATTAGGTGAGCAAAAATTCCAACAGGGGATGGGGCTATATGTTGAACGTCATGATGGTCAGGCCGTTACCTGTGATGATTTTGTAGCTGCCATGACCGATGCCAGTGGTATCGATTTAACGCTGTTTAAACGTTGGTATTCGCAATCGGGTACGCCACAAATCAATATTAGCGATCACTTTGATGCATCAACAAATAGTTATCAACTAACTTTTAAACAGAAAAATTTACCGACCGCTGATCAAAAGAAAAAGGAACCGCTACATATTCCTGTGGATATTGAGCTCTTAGATGCTCAGGGCAATGCATTAGATTTAGGAAATGCTCAATTAACGAAGGTAATTAGTCTGACACAAAAAGAGCAAACCTTTGTATTTAAAGGCTTAAGTGAAAAACCTGTGCCTTGCTTATTCCGTGGATTCTCTGCACCTGTAAAATACACATATGGCTATAGTGATGAACAACTTTTACACCTGATGCGTTTTGCAAGTGATGAATTTTCGCGTTGGGATGCAGGGCAAACGTTATTTAATAAATACTTAGTAAGCAATGTTTTATTAAAACAACAAGGGCAAGCATTTACTCTACCTACGCTGTTTGTAGATGCGTTTAAATCTGTGCTGTTAAACGACCAGTTAGATCCAGCACTGATTGCTGATATGTTTGAGTTTATCAGTGAAAGTGGTGCAATGGAGCTTTTTGACTGTGTTGATATCGAAGCCTTACATGAAGCGCGTAATTACATTATCAAGACACTGGCGACTAGCTTACAAAGTGACTTTGTGACGCTTTATCATCAGCACCATGTTGCCGGTGAATACCAACCTAATAGCGCGGATATTGGGCAGCGTAAATTAGCTAATTGTGCTATCGCTTATATTGCTAAAAGCGATAAAACCCTAGCTAATGAGTTAGTGCTAAAGCAAATTGAAGATTCTAATAATATGACCGTTCACCTCGGTGCGCTTCAAGCTGCAAATAGCGGTAAATTGGCATGTCGTGATGCGGTAATGGCAGACTTTGATGACAAATGGTTTGAAAATGGCTTGGTGATGGACAAATGGTTTGCCCTACAAGCTTCTTTGTCTAGCGATAGTGTGTTGGCAAATATTGAAGCGCTGTTTGCTCATCGTAGTTTTGACTATAGTAACCCGAATCGTTTACGCGCTTTAGTGGGCACCTTTGTCAATGCAAACAGCTATTATTTCCATGCGATTGATGGCAGTGGTTACCGTTTCTTAACCGATCAGTTAATAAAATTGAATAGTCAAAACCCGCAGGTCGCCGCACGTTTAATTACGCCACTGATTCAGTTTAAACGATTGGATAAAACACGCATTGAATTGATCAAATCACAGCTGCAGCGCTTATTGGCGATTGATGATTTATCGCTGGATCTTTATGAAAAAGTGAGCAAAGCATTAGCGCAATAAATAACAGTGCATTAGCTAATAAATAATGTGACCATCAAAGCCTTTCTGAATATTCAGTCAGGCTTTTTTTTTATGTTTTGATCTACTGCAGTACTTTATACAGGGATAGGTCCAAAATTAGTTTATGGCCGACTGACTATGAAGGGCGATTATGAGTAAATATCTGAAATTTATCCTTCCTGTGATTATTCCATTAATCATTCTAGCGCTTCCTGCTTCAAGCTTTGGCATTGATGGTTTAACAATGGTTGAACAAAGGGTGATTGCAATATTTGTAATGGCTGCGTTATGTTGGGTACTCGAGCCAATTCCTATTTATGCGACCTCGTTATTGATCATCGTACTTGAGTTATTAATTATCTCAGATAAAGGGTTGTGGTTTACCAAAGTTACTTCACCTGATCTAGGTAACTTACTCAGTCATCAAACCATAATGGCTACTTTTGCTTCTCCGATTATCATGCTTTTCTTAGGAGGATTCTTTCTAGCACTAGCGGCCACTAAATACCGACTGGATATTAACCTTGCCCGTGTGCTTTTAAAGCCCTTTGGAGAAAACCCTAAATACGTCATGTTAGGCTTGATGATCATTACTGCTATTTTCTCGATGTTTATGAGCAATACCGCAACGACTGCGATGATGTTATCGATATTAACCCCGGTGATCGCGCTGTTTGCACGTGATGATTTAGGCAAGGTAGCTTTTGCGTTATCCGTGCCTGTTGCCGCCAATATTGGTGGCGTGGCAACCCCCATTGGAACACCACCAAATGCCGTTGCACTTAAATATTTAGTAGATGAAAACAATATTACTTTTGGTGGTTGGATGGCATTTGGCGTGCCCTTTGTAGTGGTGATGTTATTGATTGCCTGGCTACTGTTAAACTCACTTTTTCCTGCAAAAATTAAACGGATAAAACTCGATATTAAGGGGCAGTTTTTAAAAACGCCAAAAGCGATAATTGTTTATGTCACCTTTATTGTGACCATCTTATTGTGGTTGATGGGAGGGCTGCATGGTATGAACTCTTACGTTATCGCGTTGATTCCAGTGGCCGTGTTTTCTATGTTTAAAATCATCACCAAAGAGGATTTAAAGAAGATCTCATGGGATATTTTGTGGTTAGTCTCAGGAGGCATTGCGTTGGGCGTTGCGCTTGATAAATCTGGGCTTGCTAAGAATGCGATTGACGCGATCCCTTTTTCAAGTTTCCACCCTTTGTTGCTCATGGTAGGAGCATCATTACTTTGCATCATTATGGCTAACTTTATGTCTAATACCGCCACGGCCAATTTATTGCTTCCGTTAGTGGCTGCTTTAGGGGCTTCGATGCACGATGTATTACCATTTGGCGGAGAAGTCGCGCTTATCTTGGCGGTGACTTTTGCTGCTTCATTAGGCATGTCTTTACCAGTGAGTACACCGCCTAATGCATTAGCCTATGCATCAGGCCAGATTGAAACAAAACAGATGGCTAAAGTTGGCATCATATTAGGCATAGTTGGATTATTAATCACCTTTGCAATGTTATACATATTGAATCAAATCGCCTTTATTTAGGAGTAGTCAGATGGAAAATATTAATATTATTTGTGTTGATGATGAACGTGAAGTACTTGATTCTGTGGTGCGAGATCTTGATGAGTTGAGCGAGCTATTTAATATTGAAGAGTGTGAATCTGCCATCGAATGCCTCGAATTGTTAGAGGAATTAGATGCAAATCAAGAGTATGTAGCGGTGCTTATTTCTGACCATGTTATGCCAGAGAAAACGGGCGTTGAGTTGTTAACCGAGGTTGAGTTAGATCCGCGTTTTTTAGGCACCAAAAAGTTGTTGCTCACTGGGCTTGCCACCCAAGCAGATACTATCCGTGCTATCAACAATGCTAAATTAGATAATTTCTTGGAAAAAGTATGGGACCCTGCTGAACTATTACAAACAGTTAAGGAGTTATTGACAGAGTTTATTGTTGAGCGAGGCATCGAGTATGACGCTTATATTGAAAAACTCGATGCCCCAACCTTATACCGATTATTAAAATAATCTCTATGTAAATATCGGGTTAATTAATGCTCTGTTATCTGCTTTTTTTTGATTGCTAGCTGTTCATGTTTGTAAATATCGACCCAAAATGCTGTTGCGCCACAAACGGCAACCGGCATGATAATAAAATTAAGTACAGGAATGGTCGTGAAAAAGCTGATCAACATGCCAAATGTTAAGTTTTTACCCAATCTTACTGATAGTGCTTTTTTCATATCTGCGAAAGGGATTTTGTGGTTATCAAAGGGAAAGTCTGCGTATTGAATCACCATCATCCAGCCAGCAAAAACAAACCAAACGAAAGGGGCGACGAGTTGCCCAAAAGCAGGAATAAAAAACAGTAGCCCGCAAACAAGCATACGTGGTAAAAAATAGGCCCACTTTTGTAACTCTCGCTTAAATATCCGTGGCAAATCTTTAACAAGATCCATTAAACCATCGTCATTTATTGGCTCACCAATTAATAAATTTTCTGTTTTTTCAGCTAACAATCCATTAAAAGGTGCCGCTATAAGGTTGGCAACCGTAGAAAAAATGAAAGCGAAACTGACCAGTAATGAAAATATTAAGAATGGCCAAAAAAGGTAGCTCAGCCAACTTAACCAGTCAGGTAAACCAGCCATGTAACTTTCTATCCAATCAGTGATAGTAGTGAACAAGAACCAAAATGCACTGGCGAAAATGAGTACATTGATCATTAATGGAATTAGAACAAAAATACGTAGTTTAGGGTGGCTTAATAATTGTGCACCTTTAAGCAGGTAATTGATCCCTGAAACTGGGTTATTGATGTTGGTATTATTTAACATTTAACAAGTCCATATCATTCATAATGAAGGTATTTTACTCTGCTTTGCATAAATAATGGTAGAAAATAATTATTCCTTAACAGTTTTATAAAAAAAATCGGGCTAGTGATGGACGCTCGCCAGTATTCAATGCTAGTTTAGCGATATTCAACCAATCGTTATCCAATCAAGAGTAACAAAAATGCAACATTTTCAATCAATTCTCATCGTTATCGGACTGCTTGCAATCGGCGGTGTCCTTATTCATGGTTATTTGGTCAGTCGTAAAGAGAAACAGTCTGCATCTGAAGGTGATGTCAGAGTTGATATATTTGCGGAAAAATCGTCTCCGCAGGAAACGCCTCAAGAGAGTGATGGAGTGTTGGGTGAAGTACGTATTATTAGTAATGAGGGCAGTGAACCTGAACCAGAAAATATCGATTTCTCACAGGTTGTTGATGATGATCAGATAGAGCCTATAAAGTTTGATGAGACTGAAGAAGTTGTGCAAGCATCAATAAAAGTTGATGAACTAGCCCCTGAAACGGTGGACGTTATCGAAGAAGCAGAAGAACTTAAAGTTGTGGCTACTTCTGAAGAACAAGATACTGTTGAAATTGTGAGTCCTGTTGAGCCAGAGGTTGTTGCTGACGAGAAGGTCAAAGCGGATTCTGAAGCAACTGATAAAGTAGCGGTTCAACCTCAAGACTTATTTATTTTTAACGTTGTTGCGCGTGAAGATAATCAGCTTGGTGGGCATGAATTGCTGCAGTTTTTCTTAACTTCTGGCTTTCGTTTTGGTGAGATGTCTATTTTTCATCGTCATCAGGAGTCAGACGGTACTGGTCCGGTATTATTCAGTATTGCTAATATGATGGCTCCTGGCATATTTGATGTTGATAATATGGAACAGTTTAAATCTGAAGGGGTGTCTTTTTTCTTGACCGCACCTAATAAAGATATCGACATTAAAAAATCCTTTGACATGATGCTACGTGCTGTTGAGCAGATGGCTGAGGAGTTTGACTGTGATGTCCTTAATGCCGAGCGTGAACCCCTTACTAAAGCGCAATTTATTGAGTACAATAACCGTCTACTGCGTTATATCTAGTTAGTAAAATTAGTGATAGCGCATTGTTGTTTAAAGCCTCGAATATCGAGGTTTTTTTATAAATAATACTATACGAAGTAAATAGTTTTTCTATTTTACTGGTTAAAATAACTTATATTTTCGTAAATGAGAACAATCATTTACGTCAAATTTCGCCTTGAGATAAGTCATTTTTTCTGCGTTAATTTTAGATTAAATACTTAATTCGATTGGTATAAAGATCAGGTTTAAAATGAGCATTGAAAACGAAATTGAGCAATTAAGCGAACAATTAGAAAGCTATAACTACCAATATTATGTCCTTGATAATCCCTCTGTACCTGATGCCGAATATGATCGTGTCTTTCAGAAACTGCTTGCCTTAGAAACAAATACAGAAGGGCATCCACTGCCTAGCTCACCAACACAAAAAGTCGGCGGTGTGGCGCTGAGTAAGTTTGAACAAGTCACTCATGAAATACCGATGCTGAGTCTAGATAATGTGTTCGAAGCACAGGCATTGAAAGACTTTATGAAACGTGCTCAAGATAAGTCCACATCCGCTGAGATAGAATTTTGTATTGAACCAAAATTAGATGGCTTGGCTGCTAGTATCATCTATGAAAATGGGGTGTTAGTGCAAGCCGCGACGCGAGGTGATGGTCAAACCGGTGAAAATGTTACCGAAAATGTCAAAACGATTAAAAATATTCCCCTTAAGCTACGTGGAGAAAATATTCCTGCTCGCCTCGAGGTACGTGGCGAAGTATTCATGCTCAAAGCTGGCTTTGCTAAGCTCAATAAAAAGTTGATGGATGCCGGAGAAAAACCATTTGTAAACCCACGTAATGCAGCCGCCGGAAGCCTGCGTCAGTTAGACTCAAAAATCGCAGCCAGTCGTCCCTTAGCGTTTTATTGCTATGCTGTTGGGGTATTTGATGGCGAGCTCGCGGACAGTCAATTTGCACGTATTGAGCAACTTAGAGGATGGGGATTGCCAGTTTCAGAAGAGGTTAAGCGAGTCAGTGGCGAGCAAGCTTGTTTAGAATATTATCAATCGATCACCGTTAAACGCCCCAATTTAGCCTATGAAATTGATGGGGTGGTTTACAAAGTTGATAATATTGCTTTGCAACAAAAACTAGGCTTTGTTGCTCGCGCCCCACGTTGGGCAACTGCCTTTAAATTTCCGGCTGAAGAAGCTATCACTACTGTTGAAAACGTTGAGTTCCAAGTAGGGCGAACCGGTGCGATCACCCCTGTTGCTAAGTTAAAACCAGTATTTGTCGGTGGAGTAACGGTTTCTAATGCAACACTACATAATAAAGATGAAATATCACGCCTTGGTATTTTGGTTGGTGATTCAGTTGTGGTCAGACGCGCTGGTGATGTTATTCCACAAGTAGCGCGCGTTATACTAGAAAAACGTGATGCAGAAAAATGTAAAGCAATTGTTTTTCCTGCACGTTGTCCAGTTTGTGACAGTGAAGTGGAGCGCATTGAAGGCGAAGCAACCATTCGCTGTTCCGGTGGTTTATTTTGTGGTGCACAGCGCAAAGAGGCGATTAAACACTTTGCTTCGCGTAAAGCGTTAGATATTGACGGCTTAGGCAATAAGTTGGTGGAGTTATTGGTTGATCACAGTCTGATTAAGTCTCCTGCACAACTGTTTAACTTAACAGCAACTCAGGTTTCTTCTTTACCACGTATGGGGGATGTTTCTGCTAAAAAGCTCATTAATAGCTTACAGTTGAGCAAAAAAACGACGCTCGCACGTTTCCTCTATTCATTAGGTATTCGTGAAGTGGGTGAAGCTACTGCGAATAACTTAGCGAACTATTATAAAAATATTGATGCATTAAAAGACGCTTCCGTTGAGAATTTGCAATCGGTGTCTGATGTTGGTGAAATTGTCGCTAAACATATCTACTACTTTTTTCGCCAAGAGCATAATATAGAGGTTGTTAATCAACTACTTGATGCAGGTATCCATTGGCCTGAAATAAAAACAGCGTCACAAAGCGAGCTGTCTTTAACAGGGCAGATATTTGTGATCACAGGATCCTTTACACGACTTACACGAGCAGAGATTAAAACTGCTCTACAAGATAAAGGTGCGAAGGTGGCTGGCAGTGTTTCTAAAAAGACGACCACTGTCATTGCTGGTGAGGCTGCTGGCTCTAAGCTGACTAAAGCACAAGAGCTTGGCATAGCGATCATGGATGAAGATGCGTTGATGAATTTACTAAATAATCTTTAAAGGGAAGCTCATGAAGAAGATAAAAAATGAATCTCAACTACTACAACATGCGATAAAATTAGGGGCAAGTTACGCCCTTAAACGAGGTTATGCAGGCATTGATGGCACTACTTCTGCTAAAGATAAGCAAGAAGTTATTTATCGACTGCTAGTACAGGATAAACTCATTACACCATTAAATAAGAATGATGAAACGACGGCGAATATTCGTCATAAATTGGTGGTTTGGATAATGAAACACCTACCAGCAGATCATTCACTATTACAGTAAATTAGACTAGTAAAAATCGAGAATATTAATGTTATTAACCCCTTTTTATACCACAAAAGACAATTTAATCAGTGTATCAGCAACGCAGGCAAGTGATTTTGCAAAATTACAATGCTTTGATTTTAATCCTATCCACGATCCTGATAATAAACGCTTTTGTGTCCCTGGCGATCTACTTTTTTCATTAGCACTGCATACTTATGGTGTGAGTGAATCGATGAGCTTTACCTTTACCAATATGGTAGGGGCCGATATGGCGCTAAATTTTCCTGAAACAGATGAAAACAGTATTGTGATCACCAATGCACAGGGAAAAAGTGTCCTAGAGATTGAGCGTAAAGGGAAAATTAATCGCGATAGCCACTTTGTAGAGTCATTAATTAAAAATTACGGGCAATTTTCAGGGCAAAACTTTCCAACTTTGCTGATGCCGTTAATGAAAGAGCACGATGTGATGTTTAACCCAAATCGTCCTTTGGTGATGTATAACAGCATGAGTTTTGAATTTGAAAGTGTTGATTTTGAACAATCAATGCGCCTAGAGTTAGCCGATTCAACCTTAGAGGTTGAGCCTAAGCGAGCAAACAGTTACTTACACTTTGATATTTTTGATGGTGATAAATTATCAGGTAAGGGGATTAAAAAGTTAGTGATTGCAGGTTTAAAGCCTTACGATGAAGAAGTTATCACTGAGTTTGTAAAAGGGTATGAAGCAAGACGAGATGCTTTTTAGATAGGCGCCACAGTTTTATAATAAAAAAGACGCTTCAATTAAACATTGAAGCGTCTTTTTTGTTTGTGTTTAGCAATTCGCTTGGCAGCGATTAACAGTAATTATTCTGCTTCTTCACTTGCTTTTGCGGCTGCTGCAATAATTGGTTGAAGTTCGCCTGTCTGGAACATCTCCATGATAATGTCACAACCACCGACTAATTCACCATCTACCCATAGCTGTGGGAATGTTGGCCAGTTTGCATATTTTGGTAGCTCTGCACGGATATCTGGATTTTGTAAAATATCAACATAAGCAAAAGGAGCACCACACTGCATTAATGCTTGTGAAGCTTGTGAAGAAAAACCACAGCTTGGTAATTTTGGTGATCCTTTCATGTAAAGTAGGATGCTATTTTCGCTGATTTGGCTTTTGATCTTTTCTAAAGTTTCCATTTTAATTTCCTAATAATGATTTTTATGAATTGTACCCGTTAACGTTAACGAAAAAAACGTTATTCTCTATAGGGATAATAAAGATTATTTTACCATAAAATAAGTTTGACATAGATCAATTTATTACCGAGAATGAAATATTAACATATTTATTTAAACGTTTGTTACATCCTATAAATGAAGTAGTTACGGAGAAATTATCATGGCAATTGAATTACCAGCGTTACCTTTTGAAAAAAATGCCCTAGAGCCACATATCTCAGCTGAAACTTTAGAGTTTCACTACGAAAAGCACCATGCGACTTACGTTGTAAAACTAAACGGTTTGATTGAAGGCTCTGACTTAGCAAACAGTTCATTAGAAGAGATTGTTAAAAATAGTGAAGGCCCTGTGTTTAACAATGCGGCTCAAGTTTGGAATCACACTTTCTATTGGAACTGTTTAGCACCTAATGCCGGTGGCGAGCCAACCGGTCCGATTGCAGATGCAATTAACCAAACTTTTGGTTCTTTTGATGCGTTTAAAGCCGCTTGGAATGACAAAGCAGTTAACAACTTTGGTTCTTCTTGGACTTGGCTTGTAAAAAAATCAGACGGAGCCTTAGAGATAGTAAACACCTCAAATGCAGCGACGCCGTTGACTGACGAGTCAGTCACTGTATTGCTAACGGTTGATCTATGGGAACACGCTTATTACATCGATTATCGTAACGTTCGCCCTAACTATTTAAATGGTTTCTGGGCATTAGTAAATTGGGATTTTGTAAACTCAAATTACGCGTAAACATGTTTTAGTGAAGAAAATAAAAAGGGTTAAGGTATTATCTTAACCCTTTTTTTATTTATAAATTAATATGTTAACAGTATTAATTTATAAATAAATAGTTGCTCTATTTTACTGGTTAAAGCAACTTACATCTTCGTTGAAACTTTCGTAACGGAAACAAACTCGATAGTGTCTCAAGTTTCGCCTTGAGTTAAGTCACTTTTCCCGCACAAAATTTAGATCATATACTTAATTCGCTTGGTATAAGCCTTTTAAAAAAAGGTATCTAACGTTTCTTTTACCCGATAACTATCATCAATTAACTGTATTTTGCGCCACTTATCAAAGGTTAAACAGGGATGAGAGGTTGAAAAAGCAATCATATCTCCAACGGCAATATCTGCATCAACAGGGCAGGAAAGATAGGCGTGTTGATCCATAATATCAGTTACTTTCCAATTATTTAGCACCTTATTAACTTGTTGGTCGTCAGGGCGATAAATAAGCTCTGGTATAGGTAAACCGGCATCAAATGCGACATTGCGTTTACCCATTCCAATAATCACATGTCCGGGTTCGGGTATCGATTGTACATATGCCCACACTTCCAAACTAGATTGTAAATCAGCACCTAATTCGTTATTTAAATCACAGGCTATTTGACTGCGTGTTACCACCGCTTGTTGCGCCTCTTGATAGATACCGGTGTCATGAATTAGGTAACATCCCGGGCGGATGATAGGAATAATGCGTGAATTAAGTTTTGCTTCAGTAAATGTTTTTGCGACAACATCATACCAAGCACTGCCAGCGCCGGTTAATAAAACCTGTTGGCTATCAAAACAATTTGTTTCGATTAAATGATGTGTGAAATGGATGGTACTGTTAATAAAATCGCTAATAAGCGTCACTTCATCTTCACCATGAATAACGCCTTCATAAAATTCAACACCACAAAGTTTTAAATGTTTAAAGCGATTAATTGCTTCAATGACCTGTAGTGCACTGTTTTTATCGCGACAGCCACAACGACCTGAAGCGACCCCAATTTCTAATAACAAGTTGAGATTGACGTTTTTATCTCTAAAAAATTGACCCAGTTGTTCTACATTCGCGACGCTATCGACTAAGCAATAAAATTCAACTTCACGATCCGAGATCACTTCATGAATAAGGCGCATATTTTGTTTGCCAATAAGCTGATTGGCTAACATTAAACGTTTAATTCCATGCTCGTAAGCACTGACGATTTGTGGTGCTGTGGCTAATGTGATCGCCCAAGCACCTGAATTCAACTGTAACTGAAATAGAGCGGGTGTCATCGATGTTTTGCCATGTGGCGCTAATTTAACGCAGTTTTTCTCAGCAAACTTTTGCATCCAGTTGAGATTATTTTGGATTCGAGAGTGATAAAGCACTGCACAGGGAAGACTGAGATCTTCATTTAATAAGTTTAAACCAGAACTGCTAACTGAAATTGCCATTTTACAAACACTCCCTTTTATCGACTTTTGTGTAACTAAATAACAAAATAAACTTTGATTTATGATATTAAGTAACATTATAATCAAGTTTGTACCTGATAGTAAGGATTAATTGTGCAACTAGATGTTGATATCGTTTCGGTTATAAATGAAAAAATGAGAGCTTTTAGCAGTGCAGAGCAAAAAGTGGCACAGTTAATTTTAAAAGATCTGTATTTCTCGGCAAATGCCAGTATTGCCGAGATCGCTGAAGCCGCCGATGTCAGTGAGGCTTCCATAACCCGTTTTGCCAAAGTAGTGGGCTGCCAAAACGTACGAGATATGAAAATGCGTATTGCCCAGTCATTAGCGGTGGGGCAACGCTTTATTAGTGATGTTCCCGTTGAGTCGACTGGTATCAGTGCTATTTATGAAAACATTAAACATGCTTTAAATGAAAATGCGACATTAATTAGTGAAGATATTTTGCATCAAGCCACTGAGTTGGTCACCAAGGCAAGGCAAATATTAGTCTTTGGTGTTGGTGGGGGATCAACCGTCTTGGCACAGGAGATCCAACATCGACTGTTTCGATTAGGACATTTTTGCCAGTCATATAGTGATCCTATGTTGATGCGTATGGCGGCATCCACATCGGAAAAAAATGATATTGTTATCTGTTTATCCCTAAGTGGCTATTCTGCGGATGTACAAGAAAGTGCGCGCATTGCCAAACACAATGGTTGCCAGATTATCGCCATAACTCAAAAGGGGACACCACTCTGTGAAGCTGCATCGTTGCTACTACCGATAAAAATAGAGGAGAGTGATTACATCTTCAAACCCACTGCATCTCGTTATGTGATGATGGCTGCTATCGATGTACTGGTGACCGAAGTCGCTATCAATCAGAAACATAAAACCCGAGAAAAGCTAAGAAAACTAAAAGTTAACCTTGATAATTATCGTGGTAAAAGCGATCGCTTGCCACTTGGTGATTGAACTTAAAATGGGGTAAAGAGATGTTATTAATAAAAAATGCATTGATTATTGATGGAACAGGTAGACCCGGTTATCACGCAGATTTACGCATTCATGATGATAAAATAGCTTCAATTGGCAATATTCAAGCAAGGCCTCAGGAGGTTGTTGTTGATGCAGGCGGGTTAGTGCTTGCACCGGGTTTTATTGATGTACATACCCACGATGATACACAGGTTATCAAACAACCAGATATGCTCACAAAAATAAGTCAGGGGGTTACTACCGTCATTGTTGGCAACTGCGGTATTAGTGCATCTCCAGTTACTTTAACAAATACGCCACCCGATCCAATGAATCTATTAGGGCAAGCAGATGATTTTAATTACCCTAGCTTCAAAAGTTATATTGACGCCGTCTTAAAAGCACAGCCACGCGTAAATGTAGGTGCGTTAGTAGGGCACACATCACTGCGTAATAATGTCATGGATTGCCTACAGCGAAGTGCCACTGATGATGAAATATCATCAATGCAAACCCAGCTTAAACAGTCATTAGCAGATGGCGCTATTGGTTTAAGCTCTGGCCTTGCCTATGGCAGTGCGCAATGCGCCACAATAGATGAAGTCAAAGCCTTGGTGGCTTGCTTAGCGACTTATAATGGCGTGTATACGACACACTTACGCACTGAGTTTGATGAAATAATTTCTGCGATGCACGAGGCCTTCGATACCGCAAAATCTGGAAAAGTGCCATTAATTATCTCGCATTTAAAATGTGCGGGGGCAAATAATTGGGGGCGGACGACTGAGACGCTTAAATTACTTGAGCATAAAGCGCAAACGCAAAAAGTTGCTTGCGACTGTTATCCCTACAGCGCCAGCTCTTCGACGTTAGATCTTAATCAGATCACAGCTGACTTTGATATCTTTATCACTTGGTCAGATGCGGAGCCACAAATGGCGGGTAAATTATTGGCTGAGATAGCTGATGTTTGGCAAGTTTCACTCCTAGAAGCCGGCAAGCGATTACAACCTGCGGGGGCTGTTTACCATGGTTTACACGAAGAAGATGTACAGCGAGTATTAAAGTATAAACGCACCATGATAGGGTCCGATGGTTTACCTAATGATCCACATCCTCACCCAAGGTTATGGGGCGCATTCACCCGAGTATTAGGCCATTACAGTCGCGAATTAAATCTATTTTCACTGCCCGAAGCAATTCATAAAATGACTGGTTTATCTGCGCAGCAATATCAGCTTCGTGGACGTGGAGAAATTAAAATAGGCAATCAAGCAGATCTAGTATTGTTTGATGCGAAAAAAGTACAAGCGAATGCCACCTTTGAAAACCCGATTCAAGCATCGACAGGTATTCAAAGAGTATGGGTAAACGGTCAATTAAGTTACCAGGGAGGCACGCTAATCGGTGGCCGATTTGGACATTTTTTATTAAATAAAGGAGAAAATAATGAGTATTAAACGTTTTGGTGCCGAGGGCGGTACGGGCACTGGTGGCCAACATTTACCTTTTTCAAGTGCAGTAGAAGCGGGTGGGTTTTTATACGTTTCAGGGCAAACACCGATGATTGATGGCGAAGTTGTTGAAGGTGGAATTGTAGATCAAGCACGACTGACGATCCAAAAATGTGTCGATATCATGGAAAGTGCCGGTTATGGGTTACAGGATGTTGTACATGTTAAAGTGATTTTAACTGATTCTCGTTATTTCCAATCTTTTAACAAAGTTTTTAAGGAGTTTTTTGGCGAGCATCCGCCAGCGCGTATCTGCATGGTCTGTGACTTAGTAGTTGATGTAAAAGTAGAAGTTGATGTGACTTGCTATAAAAAGCCACAATAATCACAAGGGGTCAAAAATGAAATTATTACCGATACCTAAAAAGTTAACTTCAAGCGAGGGGCAATGTGATATCGCACTGAATCTCCCTGATGTTATCGACATAGATTGTGCTCCTATTAAGGGGATTGAAGAGCAAACCAATCTAAGTTTAGGCGCACAGGCATTTCATCTTTTGATCACCAGCACCCAAATAACACTCTCTTTTAGCGATCAATTAGGGCGATTGTATGGGCTTAATTTAATTAAACAGATTTCTGAACAATACCCGTTATTTCCTTGTTTAGAGATAGAAGATTCGCCGGACTATCTAAACCGCGGCATTATTTTAGATATTAGTCGCGATAAAGTACCGAAACTTGGGCATCTTTTTAGCTTGATTGACCTATGGGCTCGATTACGTATCAATAAATTACAGCTTTATACGGAACATACCTTTGCCTATGAAGCACACCAAACTGTTTGGCAACACAGTAGCCCCTATAATGGTGATGATATTCGGAAGATCGATCGATATTGTCAGCGAAAAGGTATTGAACTGGTGATTAACCAAGCAACCTTTGGGCATATGGAACGCTGGTTACAGCATGATGATTATAAATATTTAGCCGAACAGACGTCAGGGTTTATGGATCAACGCGGTGATTTTAGGCCATTTTCATTTGGCTTAAACCCTCTAGGCGAGACAAGCGCTGATTTTGTTGACAGATTATTGGATGAGTTAGTACCTCACTTTAGCAGCCAAACAATCAATATAAACTTTGATGAAACCATGGATTTAGGTGTCGGTGTTAGTCGTGATGCCTGCGCCAAATTAGGCAAGGGTGAAGTTTATGTCAGTTACCTCAACAAGTTACTTCAACACACCGAAAAGCGAGGTTTACATACGCAAATTTTCAGCGATATGTTGTTTCATTATCCTGAAATACAAGACAAGCTGCCACGTAATTTAACCTTGCTTAACTGGGGCTACGAAGCTGATCATCCCTTTGATAAAGAGCACCAACAGCTACAAAAAACAGGACTACCCTTTGAAGTTGTTATCTCAACTTGTTGTTTCGCTTCCATTACGGGCCGTTGGCAAAACTGTCAAACACAGATGCTCCGTGGTGCACAATCTGGTCTTAAGTTTGGGGCAACGGGTTATCATATTTCTGAATGGGGAGATATGGGGCATGCGCAACAAACTTCCATGCCGATAGCGGGTTATATTTATGGTGCTGCACTTGCTTGGGGTGTTGAAGATAATCAAGAGATCGATGTTTGTGATTGGCTTAAGTTACTTTATTGCCCTAATGAGCCTCAACTTTCCCCCTATATTATTGCACTGCAAAATGTCTACCTTGATGCTGAAATTACCTGTCCGAACTGTGCCTTTTTTGGGCCACTATTGTTTGATCAAAAATCAGGGCGACATATTAAACATTCGCAAAACTTAACACGAACAGGCTTTGATAAAGCGACTGAACAACTCAAGTTAATGATTAATGGTTTGTGTCAGCAACCTGATAGTTATTTACGTCAGCAGTTAACATGGAGTGCAGAAACTCTTCGTTTCGCTTGTGCTTTAGGGACTGAATTAGTAAAAGAAAATACACGCGATACAAAACAGTTATCGGTCAACAGTAAGCAACAGCTGTTGCCACAACTAGTGCCTTTAATTGTTGAATATGAACGATTATGGAAAATCGATAATCGCATTGGTGGCCTACAAGATAGTGTTTCTCGCTTGCATTATTTACAGCGTTTATTGCAACAATAGCGTAATATAGCGCCTCATTATTGAGATTATCGAGAGAAGAAAGATGAGCAGTAATTTGTTAGATGAATTAACCCAAGCCCTACAAATTTTACCCAGTGTCGGCCCTAAGTCAGCACAACGTATGGTGTATCATCTATTGGATAAAAACCGCCAAGGGGCATTAAAATTAAGTAATGTATTAGAGCGTGCGGTACATGAAATTGGTCATTGTAAACAGTGCCGTACCTTTACAGAGACTGAGTTATGCCATCTTTGTAGTAATGAAAAGCGTAATAACAACGGTGTTATCTGTATTGTTGAAATGCCGGTAGATGTACTTGCCATTGAGCAAACTGCGTTGTTTTCAGGCACCTATTTCGTATTAATGGGGCATCTTTCTCCCTTAGATGGTGTTGGGCCGGATCAACTCGGATTGAACCTATTAGAGTCGCAACTTTCATCGGGTAATATTAACGAAGTCATTTTAGCAACTAACCCAACCGTTGAGGGTGAGGCGACCGCTTATTACATTGCTGAAATGGCCAAGAAATACGCGATTAAAGTGAGTCGAATTGCGCATGGTGTGCCAGTAGGTGGAGAGCTTGAATTTGTGGATAGCACAACCTTGTCACACTCCTTTTCAGGCCGTGCAGAAATATAAAAAAAAGCTTGAAGGCTGGAAAGCTATAGAGCCTTCAAGCCCTCTAGCCTTTTAGCCTTTTAGCTTTTAACCTATTTCCCTAGCTTGATTTTTCGTGTCGAGCCAATCTTATTTTTACTGTTCGGGCGTGATTTTTTCGCTCCCAGTTTATTGCTTGCAGATTTACCTTTGTTTTTAAACTGATCTAACCCGGTATGTCGACTTAACGCCGGTTTGGATGCTTTAGCTCCCGCACTCTTTTTCACTGCCGTTTTTAATTCATCACGTGTTTCTGGTGGTACCAGACAGTTTGCTCCACGACCAATGAGTTTACGTGCAAGACCAAGTCGTTTAAGCGCTTCACGAATCTCAGGCCAGTTTTCAGGCACATGGTAGCGAAGAATCGCTTTGTGTAAACGACGTTGACGTGCGCCTTTGGTGATGACAACCTCTTCACTCTCTTTGTTGACTTTATGAAGCGGGTTCTTCTCTGTATGGTACATGGTGGTTGCATTTGCCATCGGAGAAGGGTAAAAGTTTTGTACTTGATCTAATTTAAAGTTATTACTCTTTAACCATAACGCTAAATTGATCATATCTTTATCAGTGGTACCTGGATGAGCTGAGATAAAGTAAGGGATCAAATACTGTTTTTTATTGGCCGCTTTTGAGTATTTTTCAAACATCTGCTTGAAAGCTTCATAGCTGCTCATGGTCGGTTTCATCATCTTATCAAGCGGACCTTTCTCGGTATGCTCTGGTGCTATTTTAAGATAACCACCAACATGATGTTCAACCAACTCTTTGACGTACATAGGATCTTCAACGGCGATGTCGTACCGTACCCCTGATGCGATCAATATCTTTTTAATACCTGGGAGTTTACGTGTACGGCGGTATAGGCTGATAGTATGCTGATGATCGGTATCCATATGATGACAAATATCAGGAAATACACAACTTAAACGACGACAGGTTTGTTCCGCTTTGGGGCTTTTACATTTTAGACGGTACATATTCGCCGTTGGACCACCAAGGTCGGAGATAACACCGGTAAAACCGGGTACTTTATCGCGAATCGTCTCAATCTCTTTAACAATTGAGTCTTCCGAACGACTTTGAATGACACGGCCTTCATGTTCGGTAATAGAGCAGAAAGTACAACCCCCAAAACAGCCACGCATAATATTGATAGAAAAACGGATCATATCGTAGGCAGGGATTTTAGCATCGCCATAACTTGGGTGAGGTACTCGTTGATATTCAAACCCAAATACCGCATCAATCTCTTCTGTGGTAAGCGGATAAGCCGGCGGGTTTACCCATAATAAACGTTGCCCATGAAACTGTGCTAACGCACGGGCACACCCAGGATTGGTTTCTTGATGCAATACACGTGACGTGTGTGCATACAATACTTTATCTGTTTTGACTTTTTCAAAACTTGGAAGTTGAATATAGGTCTTTTCCCAAGGTTTCTTTTTGTGTGATTTAGCCAGTGGCGGTAATACCGTAATTGGCTGGGTCACGTCTTCCTGTGTCGCACTACTTTGATCGGCTATCTGCTGCGTTGCACACTGCACATTTATATCGGCATAGGGGCTGATGATTGGATCTATTTTTCCTAATTGGTCAACCTGTTGAGAATCGATGCCATCCCAATTAGGCAATGCTTCTTTAACTAATACCGCAGTGCCACGAATATCAAGCATCTCTTTTGGTGATTCACCCTGTGAGATACGGTGTGCAACCTCCAGTAATGGTCGTTCTGCATTACCGTATAATAAAATATCTGCTTTTGAATCTAATAAAACAGAATGACGAACTTTGTCTGACCAGTAATCGTAATGGGCGATACGACGTAAACTTGCTTCAATACCACCGATCACAACAGGTACATCTTTATAGGCTTCTTTACAGCGCTGTGTGTAAGCCAAGACAGCGCGATCAGGACGTTTACCGCCTTCATTATTTGGCGTGTAGGCATCATCATGACGCATACGTCGCTCTGCTGTATAACGGTTGATCATAGAGTCCATGTTACCCGCAGAAACCCCAAAAAATAGATTCGGTTTGCCAAGCTTCATGAAGGCATCTTTGCTGTGCCAATCGGGTTGCGAAATAATACCAACACGATAACCCTGTGCTTCAAGTGTGCGGCCAATGACAGCCATTCCAAAACTGGGGTGATCTACATAGGCATCACCGACAACAATAATAACATCACAGCTATCCCAACCGAGTTGTTTCATCTCTTTGCGCGACATTGGTAAAAATGGAGCCGGCTTTTCATTGCGCCCTTTGTAGGACGGGTATGAAAAAAGTGGGCGCTCAGCCTGTAGTAGATCAAGACTCATTATTGTTGCCTGTAATAGTAAATAATCGCGCAGTCTAGCATAGCTAATCGATTTTCTTAACCGCGAAATTTATGAGGATATGATAGGAGTGTAAAGTGGTAATATGTGCTTAGCAGATGGAAGTACGTTGCATATTATATTTACTTTAATATACAACGCATTGAAGTTTTTACTTATTCTGGAATGATAATAGGGTCAGCTAAACGGCCAATTAATTGCCCTGTTTCCAGTTTTACATTATTCAAAATTACATCAATAACATCGCCCAGTTGCAATTCTGTTTGCTCTGCAACCATGACTTTACCTAACTCACGATCACAAGTGATCTGTTTACTGTCTTTAGCATCACTGCATAATAAGCTGCTAGGAATAAAGAATGTGGCACCATTTTCTTGAATGCGTACACGTACTCCAGCTTTGATAATATCGAATATTTCCGCCTTGTAACGCCAATTAGATTGTTCTTGTTCTTTTAAGTATTGGCTATAAAGTAGGTTATTAACGTCACGTTCAGCAAGACGTTGCGATTTACGCGCTTCGTTTAGCAATACACCAATATCATCACTAATGTGTACATCATTTTTACCAAGTAATACCGATTTAATTAAACGGTGGTTAAGCAGATCACCATATTTACGAATAGGAGATGTCCAAGTTGCGTAATAATCGACGCCCATGGTGAAGTGCGCTTCTGGTTTATTTTTAGTGTCGGCGTACGCAAGTAATTTACGTAGACGGTGATCTAAATAACAGTTATGAAGTAGGGCTGTTTGTTGGCGCATTTTGGTGTAACCGGAAAGTGTGCCAAGCGTTTCAGCGTCTGACTCAATATTAAATTGGGCAAGTAGCTCAACTGCTTTTTTCAAACGATCACTAGCAAAACCGGAATGAGTATTAAATACACCTTGCTGTTTATGTTTTGCTAAGAATTGTCCTGCACAGATGTTTGCAGCAATCATCGACTCTTCAACAAGACGGTTTGCCGTTCGTCGTGGCTCACAAAGAATTTCGTAAACTTCACCACGGTTATTAAGCTTTAAGGTGTAATCTGGTTGGCTTTTAAAGACGACGTTATTTTCAGTTCGCCACGCTAAACGTTTAAGTGAAGCTTCACTTAAAGTAGTGAGCTGATCGCTTAGCTGACGATTTGGTTTCCAATGAGTACCATTTTCGTTTTCACTTTCAAGGTAGTCAGAAACATCACTGTAATTAAGTCGGTAATGAGACTTCATCCAAGCTGCAAAAAATTGTGCTTCGCCTACTATTTCGCCATCAGTGTTAATTTCTATTTTACAACAAAGTGTCGCGCGTTTTTCCCCCTCTTTGAGCGAACATAAACTATCGCTGAGGTCTCGTGGCAACATAGGGACATTGAAGTTAGGTAGATAAAGTGTGAACCCTCGACGTTTAGCCTCCGCATCCATGTCACTATCTTCAGGAACATAAGCACTTGGATCCGAGATAGCCACCGTTAAAAACCAGCCGTTATCGCTTTTCTCAATGTATAGCGCATCATCCATATCCTGCGTATTGATGCCATCAATGGTAAAGAAGGGGAGTTTAGTGAGATCTTCTCGTGGTAGTTCAGGGTCAATCACTTGCCAAGGGTGATTAAATTCTGGCGCTTTGTTAGGAAGCTTATGTGTCGCAACGGTAATCAATCGATAAGCAAAAGGATCAGAAGCATCTGCGACCTTTTCAATGACCTCTACTAAAAAACCGTTTCCTGCTTCAAGCGCATGTTTAATCAATTTGACGGTCACCCAATCACCATCTTGGTAGCCTAGCTGAGTGAGCTTTTGGCCCCCTTGGATTTTAAAAAAACCTTTTAGCAAAGCATTATTGGGTTTGATGGTAATTTTGTTTTGTTGCATCGAGAGTTTCGCAACAAATTCCTGTGTCTCGCTATGTTTTAATTGCTGAGGCTCAGCTGTGCTTTTGTCACCATTTTCACGAATAAAGGCTGTAATACGATCACCGTGTAATACTTTTTTCATCTCATTCGGTGGTATAAAAAAACGTTTACCTTTATCTGTTTCTAAAAACCCATAACCTTTATCAGTTGCTTTTACGATCCCTTGTCGCTTGGGAATATCTTGTTGGATCTTTTCTTTTAATTGACTTAGCAACGGATTGTTTTGAAACATATAATAAAAACCTTAAGATGAATGCAGGTTAGAAAAACTAGATATAGGAATATAAAGTTTTATCTCAAGCAATAAAAGAGGCAAATGTCTAAAAGGGTAAAATATAAAATTAATTATAGAAATAGCTTGGCTTTTTAAGCAAACCTGTTTATTATGCGCCTCGTTCTGCGGAGGGGTGGCAGAGCGGCTGAATGCACTGGTCTTGAAAACCAGCGAGGGTTAATAGCTCTCCGAGAGTTCAAATCTCTCCTCCTCCGCCACATTAAAAAAATCGCTTACTGTTTTACAGTAAGCGATTTTTTGCTTTCTATCCCTTTGCAAATACCCCGATAATATCGAGCGGAGTAATTATCCCAAACGATTTTGTGAAGGCAGAGCTGCTAATACCAATTCCAGTAAATAGCTGATCTATTTAACTGGTTAAAATAACTTATTTCTACGTTGTAAGTTTCGCAAAGGGAACAATTATTTACATCAACTGACGCTTTGAATTAAGCCATTTTCCCTGTGTACTACCAGATCACTTTCTAATTTACATTATTGCATCTGTTGTTTGTATAAACGCTGGCCATGTTCGTCGCGTACTTTAGCAAGGGTATTCCAAAAGGTGATCGCCTCGTCGGCATAGTTTTTAGTGTATCTGTGCGATAGTACAAGATACCAACTACTGGTTAGAAAAGGGATAGGAAGCTGTTTCATGTTTTTAACTATTCCTTTTTTCCTCAGTAGTGTTTCACCAATCGCACGTTCCACCACATAGCCATCAATTCGCTTTCTTGCCACTAACCCAAGCCCTTTTTGATGCGACAAGTTGGATGGGAAAAGCACCCCTAATTGTTTGAGTTTTTGATACGCGACATACCCTAGCGGGGCAGATAGTTGCAGTTTTTGTTGATTAAAACTTACACCATTCCAGCTAAAGTCACTCTCTTGATGAACAAAAATAGGGTATTCAGCTTGCCAGATCACTTTTGACTGGTCTAATTCTCCATTCTTTTTTTTCGGAAAAGCGTATAACAAATCTCTCTCTTGAGTATGGATCACTGCAAATGCACCATCCATCTCTCCTTGCTCTACGGATCTTAAGCAACGTTTCCAAGGAAGGTTGTGCAACACAACGTTAAAATCTCCCTGTGCGCTAATTAAATCCATGAATTCATTAAATATGCCTTTATTTTCAATACCGACATAGGGAAGGTTTTCTGTGTCCTCTGCACATATATTAACTGTGTTAGCAAAACTATTGTGCATTAGTAAAAATAATAGAGAGCCTAAAAGTATTTTCATTTTGAAAACCTTATCGAGTAATTTGGATAAGAGAGCCGACTAAAATACCTTTTAAATGAAAGCAATTTACAGTCTCATAATTAGTAATAAATATAGTCCAAAATACACCTATTTTTTTATTTGATATTTTTGCAGTGTACTCAATAGATGAAGAGAGATAGTTGAGATGCTTACTTTGCATATAAAATTAATTCAATGCAGGATATAAATTTCCCTCTGATTATACCAAGCCCACTAAATAATTGATCAATCTTACTGGTTAAAAGAAACTATTTCAGCGCTAAAAATTTCGTAAAGGAAACAACCGTTTGCATCAACTTTCGCCCTGAACTAACTCCTTTTTGCTGCGTAATTTTTGACCACTATATTAGCGGAATGGGTATTACTTTAAAGGTATCTGATAATTGATGGTTTTATTTATGCTTATAGTATTTTCAAGCAGAGATGATGAGTTTTTATGATAGTACTGAGAATGTCGAATGTGGTAGAGTCTTTGCAATATCAAGAGTTTGAAGAGGGGAATCACTATTTGTGATTGTAAAAAGTAGTGTAAAAAAAATCCCATGCAATGATGAGATTTTTTGATTTATGCTGTATCACCTAACATAGAAGATAATATAGTCCGGATACGGCACCAATATTTAATAGTAGATGTAAGTAAAGTGCATGGTGTGCGTTATTGCATTTTTCTTTTTCAGCGAAACGATTAATTTTATCTGCAATTAGATTTTCTTTTTTATAGAGAACTTGGTATATACCGTTTAATTTAGTTTCTATTTTGGTCGTTTCGTCAAATGAAAGCGAGTCCATTTGCGCAGTCCTTTAACATAGTTGTATTTACACACTATTGCCCGATAGTGTGAACCCACTTATTAGCCACTCGTACTTTAATTTGCTCTATACCGGCATGTACTTTGAGTTCATTACTAAGAAGAGGTAACACATTATCATCGCCAACACTATTTTAAAATGACTTAGCGCAAATCATTTATGTTGTATTTGGTTTCAGTTAACGGTTTTAAGAATTAATCTTTAAAATGACGCAATTGCGATAACACATCAATCAATAACGTGATGTCAAAATCATCTTCGTTGAGAGCAATTCCCTGCCAGTTAATACTAGATATGTCGCCATTATTATCAAATTGGGTAATTTTATCTTTCTCATAAATGACATATTTTTGCAAATCCCCAGACAATACATATGCTCTGCTGCGATTATCAAAAAGGCTTTGTCCGTTACTATATTGTTCACTGCTGTTTTGAACCCCTAATGCTTCTTCTAAAAGCGTTGGGGCAATATCCACATGGCTTGTCATACGTGTGATACTTCTGTTTCTTTTTCCTGGCCACAACACAATTAATGGCACATGTGCATTGTTTATGGCCGCTTGTGGAGACCTCTCTTTCTCGAAGGAAGCTCCATGGCTACCTGTGATAATGACAATGGTATTACTCAGCGAGCCGTTGTCCTTTAATGTTTGCACCACTTTGCTTATTTGTAGATCAATATCAAGCACTTGTTGCTGGTAACGTTGCATTTTTTCACTACGCTGTGCCAAGCTAAAGTTATTATCGTTTAGTGCTAGGGCATTACCTGCTTGCTGATAATATAAAAAACTAAACTTCTTATGTTTCGCGTCAGAGCTATTAATAAGCCACTCTTGCCACTTTTTGGTTATTTTTTGGTTACTGACACTGGCGATATTCTCATGTAATTGAGGGGTATCAAGATGACTAAAGCTACTCTGTAAAAACTCTGGATGTAAAAAACCGACACTCGAAAATAAACCAAACTGATACTGTTTTTGTTGTAGTCGATCGATTAAAACAGGTGCCACATAGTTTAAAGTTATCTCTGACCAGTAGCGGTTTGGCAAACCATAAAATAGGCTGAATAAACCCTGTGCACGATTACTAGCGCCACTATAATGTTGTGTGTAATTAAGCCCTTCATTGCTAAGTTCAAAAGTATGAGGCATGTTTTTTTCATTAAGGAGATCAGCACGCAACGCTTCAACAGTGATAAACAATATATTTTTATCATTATGTTGATTAATGTCATCTAAAAAAGTTAATGGCTTTTTAGGGTAATTGAGGGCAGAGGTGTTTTCACCTTGTTGGCTAATAATACGTTTTTGTAATTTATCATCACTTAACCAACCCTGTTTCGTTAAAAAAGTACGCGCAGTCATCGGGTAAGATAAAGGATATAACGATTTTTGTTGGGTAATTGGCCTATATTGTTTCGCATCCGCCCAGATATAAGTTAGATGAGAGACAATAAAGCTAGCAAACAGGAAGATTGCAATCGGTTTACCAATCCCTTTTGCCTGAAGCTGGCGACCTTTTCGCCAAACAAAAAACGAGATGGTAAATTCAATGGCAAAAATGATTGGGAACGAGATGTAATGCAAATTAATATCGTAGATCTGCTCAACTTGTTCAGGTTGCTGTAGGAATTGCCAGATCAGAGGCGTTAAGTGGAACTCGTAAAGCCGGAAAATTTGTGTATCAACAATTAAGAATGCAATGGCTGTTGTACTAATGAGCATTGCGACTAAACGATATAAGCGTTGGTTAGGGATCACAAAGGCGAGTGGAAAAAGCAAAACGCCAAAAACCATCGCAGATACAAAGCTAAAATGTCCAATTAAACTGATAAATTGGTAGGCAATACCTAACCCAGAATCAGATAAGCCCGCATATTTGATGTAGCGCAGGCTGATGAGCGAAACGATGATCAGGTTGAAAAAAGTAAACCAATGCGCCCAGTTAATTAAACGCGATACGTTATCGTGGAATTTATTACCCG
Organism: Psychromonas sp. psych-6C06; assembly: GCF_002835465.1. Classification (NCBI taxonomy): domain Bacteria; kingdom Pseudomonadati; phylum Pseudomonadota; class Gammaproteobacteria; order Alteromonadales; family Psychromonadaceae; genus Psychromonas; species Psychromonas sp. psych-6C06. The sequence goes on from NZ_PIZM01000013.1 coordinate 40,499, forward strand.
TTTCAACCATAAGAGTTATTTATCTTTTGTGTTAATAGATGCCGTGAATGCTTTAACAAATTTTTCACCAATAGCTTGACGTTTATTCGTCGGCACTTGGCTATTAATAATATGAGTTAGACTATTTCCTAATACCATCAGACTTAAGTCAACGGATACGTCATTTTTATGAAGTACTTCCATCACTTCATCTAGGATATTTTCAATTTTTTCGTTTGAATATTTTGAGATAATAGGCATTAGTTTAAGTCTGTATTAATTAAGAAAAAGCTATAATACATGAGTCATACAGAGATACCAATCTTAGGTCGAGAGTTTTTATTTATAAAACTGATTTTATGCGTACGGCTTTGGTGGCATAATCGCTTTTCTGTTTAAATTCTGGTGTACTATTTATGAATATCTCTGCAACTAATATTATTTTACACTCGCTCGACTACAACGTTGAAGGCGTTTTAGAATGCACTAAACGTGAAGGCGAGTTACCAATCTCTCCCTCTATTGAACAATTTTTAACAAAAATTCATAGCACCTATCAAAGTAAAACGAATAAAGCTTTTGCTTCTTTTCCAACAGAAACTGATAGACCACAAGTATTTCAACGTGCCCTTGAGAAAGAGATGGCCGGCGAATTAGACTTTGTTAGCTTTTCTCAAACTGCTGTTGATTGTTTAGTCGCTGAACTGCAAAAGCAAGATTTTGCAGAGCAGGGTATTTTACTGATTAGTAAGTACAGTTGGACTGCGAGTGATTACCTACTTATTGCATTGTTGCAAAATAATGAATCGGTGAGTGTTAATGAAAATTTAGAGCTAACCAGTAGCCAACATCTTGAAACCAGCAAAATTCAATTAGTGACGCGTATTGATCTTACGTTATTGGCTCGTTCACCTGAATCAAATCGTTACCTTTCTTTCATAAAAGGGCGAGTTGGGCGTCAGGTATCTGATTTCTTTCTTGATTTTATGGGCGCACAAGAAGGGTTTGATGCCAAAGTTCAAAATCAAGTGCTAATGAAAGCTGTAGAAGAATTTTGTGAAAAAGAAGCGCTTCCGATGGAGAAAAAACAAGAAGTGCGGGAAGTTGCCTTTGATTACTGTAAAGAGCAACTAAAGCAGGGGGAGGATATCGAATTAGCAACGCTTTCTGAGCAGATGCAGGAATCGCCCAAATTAGAAGGGAGCTTTTACGATTTTGTTAGCGAAGATTATCAGCTAGAGCAAAACTTCCCTGCTGATAGAAGTGTAATGCGTAAATTAACTAAATATGTGGGTCAAGGCGGTGGAGTAAGTATTAGCTTTGATCAAAAACACTTAGGCGAACGTATTCAATATGATGCTGATAGTGATACCTTATCTATTAAAGGTATTCCACCCAATTTACGAGAACAACTTAAACGTGATGCAAGCGAAGCATCAACCACTACGAACAATGATGATGAAAGTGCGCCGTTTTAACAGCCGTGCTTTCTATAGGGTAAATAAATGAAATTATTTGTACGCGACCTAACGGTTATTGATGCGACATATTTAGATGCACAACGTGGCTTCGTTGGGGAAAGTTATATCGTTGACGTGGTATTAACTGGTGGGCTAAATGAGCAATCGATGATTCTGGATTTCTCGTTAGTGAAAAAACAGATCAAAGCGATTATTGATACTGAAGTTGATCATAAACTGATTGTACCACATGCTTCCTCTCGCTGTTCAGTGACACTTGAACCACAGCGTACACAGGTAAATTTTAAGCTTAATGACAATAGTTATATTCAGCTTAAATGTCCCAATGAAGCATACTGTTTATTAGAAAGTGAAACAGTATCTATTGAAGTATTAGAAACCTACCTTGAACACCTAATTCTTTTACAACTACCGGAAAATGTTGGTAAATTAGAGGTTAAGTTGCGTACTGAAAATATTGATACGCCTTTTTATCACTATACACATGGTCTGAAAAAACATGACGGTAACTGTCAACGTATTGCTCACGGGCATCGTTCAAAGTTAGATATTTTTATAAATGATGAGTTTAATCACTCATTAGTGCAGGATTGGGCAAACCGTTGGCAAGATATCTACTTGGTCAGCAAAGATGATATTATCGATAAGCGTGATTTATCATTTATTGTTAAAGCCAATGATATTGAAAAATTATGTTCTGCTTACCATGCGCCACAGGGATATTTTGAATTGTTAATCCCTGCACATCGTGCTGAAGTTTTACCAAAGGATACAACCGTTGAAGAGTTAGCCGACTTTATCTGTGAGCAAACTAAAAAACGTGTTGGTAATGACCACGTTAAAGTATTTGCCTACGAAGGTGTTGGCAAAGGAGCGATTGCTGAGCTATAACTATTACTTTAATTACGCTATGCTTTTGAAAAATAGTAAAAGATTAAGGGAACAACATGGCAGAAGAAACAATATTTAGAAAAATTATCAATAAAGAAATACCTTCGGATATGCTTTATCAAGATGATTACGTGACCGCTTTTCGTGATATTTCACCACAGGCTAAAACACATATTTTGATTATTCCAAATAAACTGATCGCCACCGCTAATGATATTGAAGTGGAAGATGAAGTATTGATTGGAAAGTTATATACCGTTGCCAAAAAACTTGCTAAACAGGAAGGGATTGCTGAGTCAGGTTATCGTTTAATTATGAATTGTAATGGAGATGGCGGACAAGAGGTCTACCACATTCATTTACACCTGCTAGGCGGCCAACGTCTAGGTAAACTTATTACTACTTAAGCTTGGAGATACACATGAAAATTAAAAATAACTTCCTATTTATTGCATTAGCAACACTCTTCCTTTCTGCTTGTTCAACTTCTGTTGAACGGTTAGATTCTCAAAAGGAGGTCGATTTGAGTGGTGCGTGGAATGATACCGATTCACAGCTAGTTGCCCGTGAAATGATTGAAGACTCTCTTTCTCGCGCTTGGATTTCAAACTTTGTAAAAGCAGAAGGTAAAGATCCTGCTGTTATTGTTGGTAAAGTACGCAACTTAAGCCATGAACATATTAATACGAATACTTTTATTGCAGATATGGAGCGAGAGTTAATTAACTCTGGTGAAGTACAATTTGTAGCAGCCGCTGGCGCACGAGAAGAAATTCGTGAAGAGCGTGGTGATCAAGACCTAAACGCATCAGAAGAAACGCGTAAAGAGATGGGCCAAGAGTACGGTGCAGATTATATGATGCAAGGGCAGATAAATACTATTATTGACGTAGACGGCACAACACAAGTACGTTTCTATCAAGTGAACCTTGAGTTAGTAAGTATCAAGGATAACCGTAAAGTATGGGTAGGCCAGAAAAAAATTAAAAAGCTAGTTAAAAATAGCAAGTTACGCGAATAAACTACAGCAAACTTACGGGCATGTTAGGTATTGCCCGTAAGATTTTTTATAGCCTTTTATAGCGAAGCCCTATGCAAAAAATAGTGATAATCTTCATGATCTCCATGTTGGCCGCCTGTGCTGGACATCAGCGTGAGACTAATAAATTAGCAAATCAACTCTATCAAAATAACCCACAAACTATTCTTAATCAGCTTCAATCTAGTTCACCTAATGAGCGAGACTATGCGCAATTCCACCTCAATACAGGCTTTTTACAATTTTTAGTGGGAGATTTCCCTACTGCAATTGAAACATTGACTCAAGCAAAAAAAGAGATGGCAGTACTAGAAGCAACCTCTATCAGTGAAAACGCAGCTGCCGGAACAGTTAATGAAACATTACGTAGCTATAGCGGATACCCAACCGATAGAGTGATGGTGCATAACGTATTGGCCTTAAGTTATCTATTTAATGACGATATTGATGGCGCACGTGTTGAAATGTTGCAGGCCGATATTGCAATGAAAAAATTAGCTAAGAAAAAGTCGCTTGTTGGTCAATTCGCTAATACGCATCTTCTTTCGGGCATTATTTATGAACTCCTTGATGAACAATCAAATGCACTGATTAGTTATAAGAATAGCGAATCGATCATAAAGGCACGAAATTTGTCGGTGCCAGTAGGATTGCAACAAGCGCTTCTACGCATGAGTTTCGCCGTCGATAGGGATGGCCAATATCTGAGTTACAATAAGCTATACAGTGGTTTTGAAAAACCACTTCAAAATAGTAATAACAAAGTGTTTGCAATTTATTTCGATGGTGTAGTGAGTAGTAAAATCGAAAAAACGGTGATTGTTCCAAGTGGAAATGATGATCAGTTAATACGTATTTCAGTCCCTGCTTACCCGCAAAGTCGATACAGAGTTTCACGAACCAAACTAACAGATGCAACTCAACAAATAAGTAGCGAGTTGGTTGAAAACTTGGAAGTCTCTGTACGTGAGGATTTAGCGAAAGAATACCCTTCAATATTGCTCTTAACAACAACACGAGCAGTGGCGAAATACGAGCTGGTTAAGGAAGCGGATAAACAAGATTCTTTGCTTGGCGCTTTAGTGAATTTAGTGACGGTACTCACTGAAGTTGCAGATTTACGGAGTTGGAACATGCTTCCAGCGTCGGTACAGTTTGCTTATATAGAAACCCCGGACAATCAAATTATCGTCAATAAAAATAACAGCACGCCTGAGCAAATCACCTTACAAAAAAACTCTCGTAATCTGTTATTAATATCAAGTTTAGAAGCCCCTATTTTTCATTATCAACAAACATCGAGGTCTTTATGAGTAGCACCCGCGTTTTATTGTCATTTATAACTGTATTTTTTATTGCTAGTTGCGCTTCAACCTCGGAAGAGAAACGCCCACAATGGATAGATAACGCTTCTTCAATTTATCCTGATAGTGACTATTTAACGGCAGTGGGACAAGCTTCGAAAAGGGATAGAGCAGGTAAAAATGCCACGGCTAATTTAGCTGAAATATTTTACGTTACCGTTCGTGCAGAAACGAATACACTCACGGAAGCAACAAAAGCGCAAAGTGCATTGGGTGTTACTGCTGAAAGTTCGACATCACTGCAGCGCAATATACAAACAGAAACGGATCAAGCATTAAGTGGCGTTAAAATTAAAAATAGTTGGTTAAGTCCATCGGGTGAGTATTATGCATTGGCAGTGCTTGGAAAACGTACTGCTGCGATGAGTTTAAATGAATCGATTATTGCACTTGATAACTCAACTGCTGAGTTTATTAATTACAGCGTTAATATTGCGCCAAACAGTATCTCATCGCTTAATGCATTACGTGCTGCACGTGATGAACAGATGGCTCGACAAATGGCTAATCTACAATTAAAGCAAGTCGGTGTTTCTGGCGTACCCACAGATATTTCCAGTAAAAAAATAGAACGCCTCATTGCTCAGAAACTTGCATCAATGCAAGTTGCTGTAGATAGTGATAACGATAGGCACAGCAAAACACTACAATCAGGACTATCACAGCTCGGCGTCAATGTGGTTGATAAGGCAAATATTGTCGTCAGTGCCGACGTTGACATCACAGAGCCTACCTTAATAAAAGGATGGTATTGGCTTCGTGGCAGTTATGAGCTTTCCATTTCTGAGAACGGACAGGTGATTAGTCGTAAACGCTGGCCGGTAAAAGTTTCTGCAAAACAAGCAGATCTTCTTAACCTAAGGCTTCAAGATAATATTAATGCCAATATTAGCGAATATTTAAAGCAACTGGTTAGTGACTCTCCAACGCTATAATTTCATTATATAGCTTTCTTATTAAAGGCGTTTCAATGTTGAGTTGTTGCGCTTTTTTTAATAAGTAACCATTAATATACTCAATTTCAGTAGGGCGCTTGTAAAAGATGTCTCTATTCATTGAAGAGTAGTTGTTGCTGGTGGCATCGATAACGCCATTAATGGTGCTTAATAATAACTGTTCATCAAATTTTAAATCTAATCTTTTAAGTACCTGCATTGCTTCTTTGATCAGTTGTTTTATTTGATCCTGAAATACCGCTTTTGACAACTCGCCATTGCTTATTTGAAAAATTGCACTAAGCGGGTTAATAGCAATATTAATCAGTAATTTTAACCATAATTTTTTCTCAATGTCCTCGCACCAATGACAGTTACCAAGTGCTTGGTTCAATGTCGCTAAAAGAGATGCAAAATTGCGAGAGGCGCAATTAAAAGGACCGAAGTAGGTAACGCCCAAGCCTGTTTGTACAATGTTGAATGGTGCAGAGAGTAAACTAGCATTTGCGGTGGTGGCGCAAATAATTGGGTTTTGGGGTAATAATTGCGCGACTTGTTCTGCGCAGCCCATGCCATTGTGCATTAAAATGATCACTTGCTGCTCACTAATCTGACTTCGGTATTGCTTGAGCGCTTGTAATACTTGAGGCGCTTTCACGCAAACTATGAGGGGACTACTTGTATCGCTTAAACATTGTGAAATAGAACAAGGATAACACTGTTCTTCACCTTGCAGGTTAGTGTAGTTAATACGTTGTGGAATATTATTTTTTCTGGAAACAAGGTGTACCTGCTGACCACAATTGAGCAAGTTAGCTGCCCATAAACAACCGATTGCACCATCTCCAATTATCTGCCATGTCATATTACTGTACATTTACCTTAACCTACTAGTTATATTGCTTTCATATATTTAATGTTAAGCGCATCATAACATAGCCCCAAGTGAGAAATTCTGGTAACTTAGCGCATATTTTGAATTTATTAACAGGAGAATAAAATGCCTTCATTTGATGTCGTTTCTGAAGTAGATGTAGCGGAATTACAAAATGCCGTTGATAATGCCAATCGCGAATTAAAAACACGCTTCGATTTTCGTGGTGTAAAAGCAAGCTTTAGTTTTGAAAAAGGAGTGGCAAAACTATCATCTGAGCATGATAAACAATTACGTCAATTACTTGATATTCTTCGTGTCCATGTTATTAAACGTGGTATTGACGCGAGCTCAATGGAAACAGATAAAGCCAACCATAGTGGTCAATCATGGTCTCAAACTGTCAAGTTTAAAGAGGGAATTGATCAACCGATGGCGAAAAAAATTGTTAAGTTAATTAAAGACAATAAAATGAAAGTTCAAACTCAAATTCAGGGTGAAGAGCTACGTGTGACGGGTAAAAAACGTGACGATTTGCAAGCTGTAATGGCCTTAATTCGCGGGGCTGAACTTGGCCAACCGTTCCAATTTAATAATTTTCGAGATTAAAGCAACATGTCAAAACGAGATTGTTACGAAGTACTTGGCGTAAGCAAAAGTGCGTCGGATAAAGAGATAAAAAAAGCCTATAAAAAATTGGCCATGAAGTACCATCCGGATCGTAACCCTGATAATCCGGTAGCTGAAAATAACTTCCGTGAAGTGAAAGCTGCCTATGAAATATTAGGTGATGAAGAAAAACGTCAACAATACGATGATTTTGGACACAGCGCTTTTGATGAAAATGGTCATGGGCGACAGGGCGGTTTCGGTCATGGTGGATTTGGTCAAGCGGGCGGTGGCTTCGACGATATGTTTGGTGGTATGTTTGGCCAGCGCCAACAACAGCAATATCGACCACAGCCAGAAAAAGGTTCTGATATTATCGCAACGGTAGAGATTACCTTAGAAGAAGCTGTTGAAGGATGTGTGCAGGAGATAAAACTCCCTAACAACCCTGTGCTTTTAAAAGTTACTATTCCGGCGGGTATTGATAAAGGACAGCGCGTACGTGTCAATGGTAAAGGTAATCCGGGGACACTAGGTGGCCCTCATGGCGATCTATTAGTCGAGGTAAGCCTTGCAGAACATGATACCTTTAAACGTGAAGGACGTGATCTGTATTGCGACATTGATACTCCTTATACAACGGCTGCGTTAGGTGGAAGTTTAAAAGTACCGACCTTTGCGGGCTTTATTAATATTAAAATTCCTGAAGGAACGCAAGCGGGAAGAAAATTCCGTATCAAAGGAAAAGGAATCAAAGCGATGAAAGGCGATGCGGTTGGTGATCTTATTTATGAGGTTGTGATTCCGACCCCGACATCACTTTCAGATCAGCAACGAGCATTGTTAGAGCAATTAGCGAACCTGTCTTAGCTGATTATCAATCTGTTAGATCTCATCACCTGGCTTGATGGGATCTTGTTCCTTGTCTAATAAATTTTGAATCTTTCCCGAGCCTTCTGACCAAGCATCTTGACTCCCTGATTCAATATCTTCCCAAACATCCTGACTATTTTCTTTACCTTGCTGCCATAATTCACTACTTTTTTCTTTACTTGATTCCCAGAGCTGTTGTGATTTTTTTGAGCCTTTTTCCCACCATGTTTCAGAGCTTTCTTTACTTGCACTCCAAATATCTTCAAAGGCTTTTTGAGTCGACTCTTTTGCTGCATCCCAATCAATCTCTGACGTATCTTCGGCATGAGTCAGTGCTGTTAGGCTAAATAGTGTACAGGCGATGATGAGTCGTTTCATTGTCTTTATCCTTGTGAGCAAATATTCATATTAGTCATTGAAATGGTTCAACAGTTCAAATATTCACTATTTTACTTGAACTATCTGTTAACTTTAACTACTGTGTAAAAAAACAGTTAAGAGTTTGTGTTACATGATATTATATATTGCCGAAAAGCCAAGTCTTGCGCGCGCGATCGCGGATGCATTGCCCAAACCCCATCGTAAAGCAGAAGGGTGTATTCATTTAGGCAATGGCGATATTGTTAGCTGGTGCATTGGTCATCTTTTGACTCAAGTTGATCCTGAAGAATACGATCCTATCTATAAAAAATGGCAGTTTGAACACTTGCCAATCATACCTGAAAAATGGAAGTTAAAATCAACGCCACGTACCAGCAAACAACTTGCTGTTTTAAAGAAACTCATTAAACAAGCTGATCAGCTTGTTCATGTTGGTGATCCCGATAGAGAAGGGCAATTACTGGTTGATGAAGTGATCCATTTTAGTGGTGTTAAGGGCAACAAGCTTCAACAAACACAACGTTGTTTAGTCAGTGACCTAACTATCAATGCCGTAAAACGTTCATTACAACAGTTACGCTCGAATCAAGACTTTGTCGCTTTGTCTACTTCTGCGCTAGCAAGAACACGTGCTGATTGGTTATATGGGCTGAATTTAACACGCGTTTATACACTACAAGCACAAAAATGTGGATACAAAGGGGTGATTTCAGTTGGGCGTGTGCAGACACCTTTATTAGGATTAGTCGTACGCCGCGATGAACAGATTGCCTCTTTTGTTAGTAAACCATTTTATGAGGTATTAGCGCACTTAAGTAGCGAGCAAAATGAATCTTTTACAGCAAAGTGGAAACCCAGTGAAGCGTGTCTAAAGTATCAAGATGAAGAGGGACGAGTAGTAATTAAAGGGCTTGCTGAAAATGTGGCCGCTAGAATATCAGGACAACAAGGGACTGTTTCTTCATTTGTAGCCAAAAATAAAAATCAAGTTGCGCCATTACCCTATAATTTGTCTGCCCTACAGATAGATGCAGCAAAGCGATACCACTATAGCGCGCAGCAAGTGTTAGACAGTTGCCAAGCATTATATGAGCGTCATAAATTGATTACCTATCCTCGCTCAGATTCACGTTATTTACCACGTAATCACCATCGTCAAGCAAACTTGGTTACTAAGGCGATTGCTCATAATGAACCTAAACTAAAACTGGCTAGTGAAGGGGCTGATTTAGCCATTAAAGGTCGAGCGTGGAATGATAAAAAGGTTGATGCACACCATGCGATTATTCCTACTGATAGCCATAAAGCGCTTGCGACATTGGACACACAATCACGGAATATCTATCAACTGATTGCCAAACAGTATTTAATGCAATTCTACCCTGATTATCGTTATGCAGAATGTGTTGCTGAGATTGAAATAAACGGTGGCATATTTATTGCGAAAGCTAAAAGCAGAGTAAGTGATGGCTGGAAAGCATTGTTAGATAAACAAGAGAAAGATACGTACCTACCCACTTTGAACAAAGGTCAAAAACTTCATTGTGCAAAAGGGGAAGTTGTGGAAAAAAATACCCAACCTCCTGCGCATTTTACCGATGCGACATTATTATCTGCTATGAGTAATATTGCGCGATTTGTAAAAGATGCAAGCTTAAAATCGGTGCTCAAAGAGACCGATGGTTTAGGTACCGAGGCGACGCGTGCCGGTATTATTGAGTTACTGTTTAAAAGGCAGTTTTTAAAACGAACAGGAAAGGTGATTATCGCCACTGACGTTGGTAATAAACTGATCCAAAGTTTGCCTGAAACCTTAACGCTCCCTGATATGACCGCACAGTGGGAGATGCAACTTAATGCAATCAGCGACAAGAAGCAAAGCTACAATGGTTTTGTATTACCATTACAACAGCAATTATCCAAAGTGATTGATCAAGCGATAACTGATGGACCTCAAGCATTAAAAGATTTGCCCATGACCAGTAACCCATTCAAAAAAAGTTATCGTAAAAAAACGACGATCAATAAAAGAGGATCAAGAAAAAAGCAAAGAGCGTAATTCAATAAAACATTCCATTCTGAACATCAGCTTACATGATAAGTTTACTTTGTATTGGTTGTTATTTAACCTAAACTCGAATAATGAAGACGAAATTGTCATCTATATTAACCACTTAACGGTTCATGCCATACAGTGCTGATAGTTTTCGGTAGTTCAAGGTAAATCAGCGTTGCAATAGCTGACTATTGTAAGCCGATTTAACGCAGCAATGTGGGAAAATAGCAGTGCTGTATCGGTTTGCTTACTCCGAGTTTAAGTTATTTTTATAAGATGACTTCTTCGATTGCTATATTGACTCTTAGTCAACATACTACATGTGCTGTTATTTATGGGATTAATATATGTCGGATAGTTTTTTATTGTTTGATGAACAAGCTAAAGAGCAAATAAGTGAACGCTTATTACCACTATTTGTCGATCAAATATTGCTCAAAGCATGGGATACGAAATCTCCAGCTGAATTCCCTTCACAAAGTCGTGTTTACGCATATGTCAGTGACCGACATGCTCCGGATGTGATTGAAGCCGCTATTAAAGGTGACTGGATATTAGCAATATTACCCTATGAAGGTGCTATTTATGCTCGCAGAGGTTTTTGTATTGAAGAAAACCTTGAAAAAGCACTACTAGAAGCACAACTTGCGACATCAAAGAAAGTGGATGTGCTACGTTGTAATGGAAAAGTTGTTCTTAGTACTGTTGTCTTGGGGGAGTGTTTCAATTTATTGCCTACCGCGAAAAGCTTAAGTTGGCGTGATCGCATGTCGTTAGCATGGAAAAACATTACTAAAATCCGTGCTATTCGCCCACAAAAAATGAGCTTCACGACCGAAAATGAAAGCTGCTTTAGTACCGCGTTAATTGGTTTAGTCATTATCGAGCATGCACATGGTTCGTCACTCTCTCGCAATATATTACCTGATACTCATATTAATGATGGTATGTGCCACTCCATGCTAGTCGCGCCACGAAGTGTCGTGGAAATGCTGCGTTTCTTTGTGATGGCTCCCTTTTCTAGAACGGTTAACTTACCTAATTTTCTCGGATTATTAAAAACTAAATCCTTTAGCGTAGTGAATGGTAAAGCGCTAACTTATACAGTGGATGGACAACTTCATCAGGCAGACCAATTAACACTAGATACACAATCTAGAGTACTTAATCTTCTAGTCGGCCCTGCATTGCCAATTGTAGACACTTCGCCAAGTCATAAAGAGCAACGCAAGATATCACGATTGCCAGCCGGAGAAGCAATTACTGCAATGGTTAGTAAAGAGCTTCCTTTTGTTGCACACGCTGCGACGGAAGAGTTTAAAGATCTCTATCAACTACTGCGTGAGAATGCGAAAACTTCTAATTCTTTTTTGACATTAATGGTGCTATCAACGTTATTAGCGAGTGTTGGCTTGTTTGCGAATTCAGCCCCTGTCATCATTGGCGCGATGATACTGGCACCGTTAATGGCACCTATCATCTCATTTTCTATGGGATTAGTAAGGCAAGATAATAGTTTACTAATATGTAGTATCAAAACCCTATTGATAGGGCTTTTCCTCTCTTTAGGTTTTGCCGCAACAGCCAGTTTTATTATGCCGATGGAAACCATTACGCCCGAAATTGCCGCAAGGTTAAGCCCTAGTTTATTAGATTTAGCCGTCGCTGTAATTTCAGGCATCGCTGGCGCTTATGCTCATGCTCGCGTCGAAGCCGCAAAAAGTATGGCGGGTGTTGCTATTGCGGTTGCCTTAGTGCCACCACTTGCGGTAATGGGGATTGGTTTAGGTTGGCTTGACTTTCATGTCACGAGGGGGGCTTTGCTTTTATTTCTAACTAACTTAGCTGGTATTGCTTTAGCCGCTTCGCTGACTTTCTTAGCGTTAGGTTTTGCTCCATTCACAAGAGCTAAAAAAGGCTTAAGTATTGCTTTGCTAGGAGTCGCGATAGTCAGTATACCTCTAGTTTTTAGCTTTATTCGTTTATCAGACGAGTCTTCGATTATCCAACAATTACAGGGTAAACAGATTGGTGAGGTAACTCTTCGTCAGGTTCATGCAAATGCAATAAAACCCTTAGCATTGTCAGTCGAACTGGTAACGCCTTCTGCTTTGACAACTGCGAATATAGATTTTATTAAAGATAATATTGAACAGCAATTGCAACGCGAGGTGATACTTGAAGCAAACATTGTTATTAGAAGATAAAACAATTTTTGATGCTCTTTAATGTAGCTAGATTTATTGTGTACTGATCTGTTTATACGTAAAAATTGTTTTTGCTAATCCTACTATTTGTCAGTTGATTGTCGTAATATGTCGTCAATCAACTGGCAAATGGGGTTTTCAAAAAATGAAAGTGTTAGTCGTTGGCGGGACGGCCGATGGACGTTACTTGGCTAGTGAGTTATTTGAGTTAGGTTTTAACGTTATCTACAGTATCGCAGGCCAAGTGCGTAAAGCGACCTTACCTTGCCCTGTGATAACTGGTGGTTTTACTCAGTTTGGTGGTTTGCAATCCTTTATTATCGAAAATAAAATTACCCATATAGTCGATGCAACGGATCCTTTTGCTCAAAAAATGAGTGAAACTATTGCACGTGTTGGGAAAGTGCTATCGCTGTGTACAATTCGCTTCCAACAGCCACCTTGGATTGAAAAACAGCAAGAATATTGGATAACAGCGACTTGTTGGACGACATTGATTCAAGAGTTAACAAAATACGAGACATTATTTATTGGTGTTGGTCAGATAAGTGAAGCGTTATTATTGCGATTAGCCGCGCAAACTAAGCTACTGCTATTACGTACGGCTATGCCTGTAAAATATACATTACCTGAGAATACCATTTGGATAAAAGCTCTCGGCCCTTACCAACTTGAAAATGAGATAGAGCTTCTTAAAAAACACCATGTAGATGCCGTTATTAGTAAAAATAGTGGGGGACATTCGACCTATGCGAAAATTCAAGCCGCTACTGAGTTAGGTATTCCTATTTATCAATTTGACCGGCCCCAGCTTACACCATTGAGATATGAATTTGAGCGTTCATCCAGATGTATAGAATTCCTATTAACATTAAATAAGAGTAGTGATGCAGGAGCTACCTTTCATGGATAAGAAAAAAACACAAAGAACTTACTTTTATTTGGCTCGTCATGGACAAACTCATTGGAATATAGCACATCGCATTCAAGGGCAGCTTGATAGCCCTTTAACGACTGTAGGGCAACAACAGGCAAAAGATTTAGCCGATGCTTGCCAGGTACATCAAATCACGAAAATATTAACCTCTTCATTAGGGCGTGCAGTTGAGACCGCAACTATTTGTGCACAACAGTTACAACTACAGCAAACAACCTTGAAAGGGATTGAAGAGCGAAATTTTGGTCTATGGGAGGGAAAGTTAACGGGTGAAGTGCAACGTTGCACTGATTATGACGAGATAACTTCACAAGTTACTGATATAGCTCCACCGAATGGCGAAAGTGCGGCTCAACTGTTAATGCGGTTTGAAACAGCTCTGAAACAACAGTTTACGCTTATGCCTTGTGATAACTACCTTATTATTACGCATGGCGATGTGCTACGTTGTTTTATGAGTCAGTTTCTCGCACAGAATGAAATAACAACGGGTTATGATTATAAAAATGGCCATATTATATCAATGTGTTATGACCACAGTCGCGAACAATTTATACCTTTATGATCTTATTTACTCTGTTATTAGAGACATTTTGGTTGATAAAACATGGCCGTAACAACTGAAAGTTAAAAAACTAAGTCTGAAATAATTTCGATGCTTAAGAAGATATTGACCAACAGCGCGTTATACAGGGAGCAAATTTCCCTCAAAACTTTTAGCAAATACTACAGATATTTACCATTCAGGAGGCCTTTATGGGCTATAAAATAGAAATTATTAATCAACGCTATGATGCACATATCGCAGAAATAATCAAAAAAGTTGGTGCGGAGTTTGGTGCTGTAGGCGAGGGCTATGGGCCCTCTGATGATGAAGTTCAAGCAATGAGCGTACATTATCAAGATAATAAAAAGAGTCGTTATTTAGTCGCGATATTAGATGGAGAGGTTGTTGGTGGGGTTGGTATTGCCCCGTTTAATGGCGAAGTGGAGGTGTGTGAATTACGCAAATTATTTCTGCTACCACAATGTCGCGGTTTAGGTATTGGCAAACAGCTAGTCTTGCAGTGTTTACAATATGCCAAAGACAAAAACTTTAAGCGTTGCTATTTAGATACTCTTAGTTGTATGGGAGCTGCTATTTCTTTATATGAAAAATTGGGTTTTGAACATTTAGCTGCACCCTTAAGTGGCACGACTCATGGAGCTTGCGATATCTGGATGCTCAAAACGTTATAAGTTTCAACAAGAATGGTTGAATTGTGGATAACCCCTATATGCAGTTACCGTCAATAAATGAAAATGTACCTCGTATTTTGCATCAGCAAAATTTGCATGGTCATACTTTAGTTGTGAAAGAATCAGAACCATATCGTTGGTTTGAATATGCAGGAAGTTCAATTCAAGCAATATTAAATAAAAACTTGCCTGCTCAAATCGTCTCCCCGGTTGCGCAAACACTTTTAATTTTTTTAGGAGTTAATCAACATTCACAAAAGGTATTAAACTTAGGGCTTGGCGGTGGGGCTGTTGAACGAGCTTTATCAGTGCAACGCAATATACATCTTACTTCTATTGAAAAGTCACAAGCGATTATTGATGTTGCTAAACAATACTTTCAACTAGGTGATAACAGTAAGATCATCTGCCAACCTGCAGAGCACTTTATCAACAGCACGACAGAGCAATATGACACAGTGTTATGCGATATATTTATTGGTGAGAGTAATCCTGCCTTTTTATTTCAAGATACCTTTTACCGACAGCTATTAAGCATTAGTAGTTCAAAAGCTGTGCTGATTATTAATTTGCGCTTTGAAAGTGAGGAACAATTACTTAACTATATATTGATGTTGAGAAGTCATTATGCACATATCGCATTATTAGAGTTTGAACATTTTTCAAATATTGTTTTGTTAGGCAGTGTTAATAAATTGCCTGACAAACAACAGTTACAAAAGCAACTTTACACGTACGAAAGTAGCGGTGCGCACTCTTTTGGAGCTATCCTTAATAAAATGCGATATATCCCTTAATAGGTCTAGTTAATTAACTTCAATACTGGTTGATGGAAACGTTATAGTATCGTTTTCCTTTTCATCACTGTCCGCAATAGACTCTAAGAACAAGATCCTAGTCAATGGCATAGTGAGGCCTTTGCCCTTGAGTTAAGTCTTTTTTCCTGCGCAAAATTTAGTACACATGCTTAATTCGATTGCTATTACTCAGTTTGCTATAAGATGGCGGTAAATCGGGTATGGGCATTAAAAAACAAGTGAGCTAGCGATACTAAAAACTTGATTTTTGTTTATTGAGTATCGCTTTTAAATTTAAGGTAATGATTACCAAATTAAATCGTCAGGGATTGCAAACTCAGCATAAGGATCATCGTCATCAAAGTCTTTTGCATCCGTTTTCTCATGCAGTGCCACTAATACAGATGCATCAATTTCAGCTAATTTTTCAGTGGCTTCTTTGTTAATCAGATAAAACTCTTCATTTAACACGCAAATTGCTAAGCGTCCGTTGATTAAGCTTTGTTGAGTAAGATCATTAATCGCGATACGTTTGACCTTGTTTTCAAAGGTAAAATGGTAATCTATCTCACCCTGATAATTTTTTTCACAATGCTGCGCAATCATTTGTATTAATTTACCATGTGCTGCTCGCTCATCAAGCGCTGCTTGTACCGCTCTATTTTTTTCTAAATCTTGTTGCTTTTGTTGTTCTTTTTTAGCGTCAATAGCACGTTGTTCATCGGATATCTCAATGCTACCTTTCTTCTTTTTTTGTTTAGCTTTACGACGTTTTTCAGTTTGTGCTTGTTTGGCTTTTTGTTTATTGATAAGCCCTGATTTCATGAGTTGTTCTTGTAGTGAGGCCATGCGTTACCTTTGCAAATAAAAAGAAAAAAACATTTTAACGACAAAGTGGAATGAAGGAAATTTTTTATTGTAAATAATCGACAAATACCGAAAAGGGATTAAGCTTAAATAATAGCTAAAAGTAGGGGAACTATATGAATAATCTAGAAGTTTCACATTACATGATTGGTAAAAGCCTGTCCTTTAAAAAAGAGATGTCAGTACAAACAGCTGTTGAAATACTATTAAAAAATGAGCAACTTGGTGGTCCGGTAATAGATGAGTCTGGCCGTGTTATTGGTTGGTTATCAGAGCAGGACTGTTTAGCTAAGATGCTAGAGGCAAGTTATTATTGCGAGCTTGCTGCTTTAGTCGAAGATATTATGGTTTCTCCGGTGGTCACGGTAAAAAAAGAGATGAGTATTGTTGATCTTGCACAAATGATGCTTAAGACTGCACCTAAAATTTATCCGGTGGTGGATAGTGGAGATCACTATATTGGCCTTATTTCACGTAAAAAGGTGTTAGCTGCAATGACAAAGCAGGTTAAGCTTTGTTAATTTGTTTGAATACTAATGGGTTGTTTGTCCCAACAACCCGGTTTTAACAACGCATTTTTTGTTTGCAATAATTTATTTATAAATTCTGTACGGCTTATTGTAGTCACTCCTAGGCGCTGTAAATGGTCTGTTTGCATCTGACAATCAATTATTTTTCCATTGAAGGCTTTAAAATGTTGATTGAGTGCGATAAATGCGAGTTTAGAACTGTTATCTTTTTGACTAAACATTGATTCACCACAGAATGTTTGACCAATACAAACCCCATATAAGCCACCAACGAGTATGCCAGAGCACCACACTTCGATAGAGTGCGCGTGACCAAATTTATGCAGACTAATATAAGCCTCAATCATCTCATCTAAAATCCAAGTTTCTGACTGCGTAGCACGTGGTAGTGCACATGCTCGAATCACTTTTTCAAAGCAATGATTAACTGTAATTGTCATAGACTGTTTGTTAATGAAACGTTTCATACTGCGACTAATATGTACATCACCTGCTTTCATTGTTGCCCGTTCACTTGGGCTCCACCACAACAATGGTTCACCAGCACTAAACCATGGAAATATACCGCTACGATAAGCATTAACAATACGATCTGTACTTAAATCGCCCCCCATCGCAAGCAACCCATCAGGATCTTTAAGTGCTTTATCGACAGGTGGAAAGAACTGTACATCATCGCTTAGTTGGGGCAGGTATATGGTCATTATTTTACTCTACAAACAAAAAAGCCAGTGTAAACACTGGCTTAGAATATTGAAATAATATATTTATTATTTTTTAGTTTTACTTACAACGCTCATCAACATGATCGAAGGCTAAGCCAACTTCACCGGTGTATAACTGACGAGGACGACCAATTTTTTGACCTGGTTGATCTAACATCTCTTTCCAATGTGAAATCCAACCAATAGTACGTGATACAGCAAAGATAACGGTAAACATAGTACGTGGGATACCCATCGCACGCAGTACAATACCTGAATAGAAATCTACGTTAGGGTAAAGTTTTTTCTCAACAAAGTATGGGTCTTCAAGCGCGATGCGTTCAAGCTCCATGGCAACATCAAGCAGTGGATCGTTAACCTTAAGATCATTCAATACTTCATGACATGTCTTACGCATAACTGTAGCACGCGGATCATGGTTTTTATAAACACGATGACCAAAGCCCATTAAGCGGAATGGGTCATTCTTATCTTTTGCTTTCGCAATGTACTCAGGAATACGATCTACTGAACCAATCTCCTCTAACATTTCAAGACAAGCTTCGTTAGCACCGCCGTGAGCAGGTCCCCACAAAGAAGCGATACCGGCAGCAATACATGCAAATGGATTTGCACCAGACGAACCTGCTAAGCGTACTGTTGACGTTGATGCGTTTTGCTCATGGTCTGCGTGTAAAATTAAGATTTTATCCATCGCGCTTTCAAGTACAGGATTCACGACATACTCTTCACAAGGAACGGCAAACATCATTTTTAAGAAGTTACCTGCATATGATAATGAGTTATCAGGGTAGATAAATGGTTGTCCATGAGAGTATTTGTAACTCATTGCTGCTAGTGTTGGCATTTTTGAAATTAAACGAAACGCTGCAATTTCACGGTGTTTGCTATTAGTGATATCTAAAGAATCATGATAGAAAGAAGATAAAGCACCAACTACACCGACCATAATGGCCATTGGGTGTGAATCACGACGGAAACCTTTGTAAAATTGAACTAGCTGTTCATGCAACATTGTATGCGTCAATACCACACGATGAAATTCATCAAATTGCGCTTTATTAGGCAACTCACCGTTAAGCAACAAGTAACAAACTTCAAGATAATCAGATTTGTCAGCAAGCTGGTCAATCGGAAAACCACGATGCTCTAAAATTCCTTTATCACCATCAATAAAAGTAATTGATGACTCGCAAGATGCTGTTGCTAGAAAACCTGGGTCGTATGTAAAATAACCAGTCTTGCCTAATGTGCGAATGTCAATAACATCATTACCAGCAGATCCTTTAAGGATAGGTAGCTCAACTGGCTCTTGTCCTGGTAATTGAAGTATTGCTTTTTGATCTGACATTTTATGCTCCCTTAGCTTTTTTTTATATTGCTCAAATTTCAGTGGACACATTTTTACAGGCTAAAAACTACCTTGTCAATTTTAACATCTTAACAATGAGACATCTGTAAATCGTGAAATTAATAACGGCGATTTAATCGGCAAATCTATCCGGTTAAATAATCTTGTAGTATTGATAAACCCTTAATAAATAGAAGGGAAGCGGGATTTTAAAAGAAGCGAAAGTTCTGAGCCGACCATCACAAATTTGAGGTGATTTTTACCTACTACATCACAAAAAAAAGGCATAACCCTGTCACAACACTTTAACAATATGCTAACAATGGCCTCTGTTAACAAACCCTTCGTTTTAGCCAAGTAAAAAGAGACTAATTGTGCGCAAAGAGAGACCTAAAAATTTAGACCTAGCCACGGTCAAGTTTCCTATCACGGCAACAGCTTCAATACTGCACCGTGTTTCAGGAATAATCGTTTTTATTGCTTTAGCAATATTCCTTACCCTATTAAATTGTTCATTATCTGGCCCGCAAGATTTTATGCGTGTTGCTGGTTATTTTGATAATATTTTGATTGAATTTGTCATGTGGGGCTCACTAACAGGGCTTGCATACCATGCTGTTTTTGGTGTACGCCATATGATTCAAGATTTAGGCTTTTGGGAAGAGATGGATAGCGCTTCATTAAGTGCTAAAGTCGGATTTATTGTGACAGCTGTATTGTCTGTATTAGCGGGGATTTTAGTATGGTAAAGGTAGCTGGTACTTTTGGGCGAAGCGGTGCTCATGATTATATTTTATTACGTGCAAGTGCGCTTGTGTTGCTTGCATTCATTTTGTACCTTGTTGGTTTTGTTGCATTTAATGATATCAACTATCTGTCGTGGACAAATTTCTTTTCATTAACCTTTACCAAAGTACTGACTCTGTTTGCACTGGTTGCAATGTTAGTACACGCATGGATAGGCCTATGGCAAGTATTAACTGACTATGTTAAATGCACTAAATTACGTGGTGCATTGCAATTTCTTCTAACATCAGTGGCATTTATCTATGTTATTTCTGGTTTTGTAATTTTGTGGGGTGTTTAAGGTGACTTTACCTATTCGTGAATTTGATGCAATTGTAATCGGTGCAGGTGGCGCAGGTATGCGTGCTGCACTTTCTATTTCGCAAGAGGGAAAAAGCTGTGCGTTGATTTCAAAAGTTTTCCCAACGCGCTCTCATACCGTCTCGGCTCAAGGTGGTATTACCGTTGCTTTGGGTAACTCACATGCAGATAACTGGCAGTGGCATATGTATGACACAGTCAAAGGCTCTGATTATATTGGTGATCAGGATGCCATTGAGTTTATGTGTAATGAAGGCCCTGATGCTGTTCGTGAACTTGAGAATATGGGGTTACCATTTTCTCGTTTTGAAGATGGCTCAGTTTACCAACGTCCATTTGGTGGACAGTCTAAAGAGTTCGGTGGTGAACAAGCTGCACGTACAGCAGCTGCTGCCGACCGTACAGGTCATGCGTTATTACATACGCTTTACCAACAAAACGTGAAAAACAAAACCACTATTTTTTCGGAATGGTACGCACTTGATTTAGTAAAAAATGATGACGGCGATGTAGTAGGTTGTACTGCCATCGACATTGAAACAGGTGAAGTCGTAATGTTTAAGGCACAAGCTACCGTGCTAGCAACAGGTGGTGCTGGGCGTATTTACGCATCAACAACAAATGCACACATTAATACTGGTGACGGTGTGGGCATGGCACTTCGTGCAGGCGTACCGGTACAAGATATGGAAATGTGGCAGTTCCACCCAACGGGTATTGCAGGAGCAGGTACATTAGTAACAGAAGGTTGTCGTGGCGAAGGTGGTTACCTTTTAAATAAAGATGGCGAACGCTTTATGGAACGTTACGCACCGAATGCTAAAGATTTAGCAGGGCGTGATGTTGTTGCGCGTTCAATGATGATTGAAATTCGTGAAGGGCGTGGTTGTGAAGGTCCTTGGGGTACGCACATTAAACTAAAACTAGATCACCTAGGTGAAGAGGTTTTAGAGTCTAAACTACCAGGTATCTGTGAGCTTTCACGAACATTTGCACATGTTGATCCGGTTAAAGAGGCGATTCCAGTTATTCCAACTTGTCATTACATGATGGGTGGGGTACCTGCTAATGTAGATGGGCAAGTATTACGCGTTGATGAAGACGGTAAAGATGTTGAAATTAAAGGTCTATTTGCAGTCGGTGAAATTGCCTGTGTATCCGTTCATGGTGCAAACCGTTTAGGTGGTAACTCACTGCTTGACTTAGTTGTCTTCGGTCGCGCAGCGGGTAAACACTTAGGTAATGTATTAACCAAAGAAAATACGGCTAAAGCACCAACTCAAGAGAATATCGATGCAGCATTAACACGTTTAAATCGTTGGGAAAAAGGCAATGGTACTGAGTGTCCTAACCAAATCCGTAAAGATTTACAACAATGCATGCAAAATAACTTCTCTGTATTCCGTGATGGTGAAGCAATGGCTGAAGGTTTAGCTGAGCTTAAAGTATTACGTGAGCGATTAAACAATGCCAAGTTAAGTGATAAGAGCACAGAGTTCAATACAGATCGTATCGAATGTTTAGAGTTAGACAATCTAATGGAAACAGCTTACGCAACCGCAATGGCTGCCAATTTCCGTACAGAAAGTCGTGGTGCACATAGTCGTTTTGACTTCCCTGATCGTGATGATGCGAATTGGTTACACCATAGTCTCTACAATCCATTGACAGAAGGTATGAGTAAACGTGACGTTAATATGGCGCCAGTGCTTCGTGAAGCTTTCCCACCTAAAGCTCGTGTTTACTAGAAGGTTTTAAAGTTATGAATGTTAATTTTTCAGTATATCGTTACAACCCAGACGTTGATAATGCACCTTATATGCAAGACTTATCATTAGATGTGCCTGAAGGTTCAGATATGATGGTGTTAGACGCGCTGATTCAGCTAAAAGAAAAAGACAGTACATTATCGTTCCGTCGCTCATGCCGTGAAGGTGTTTGTGGTTCAGATGGTGTTAATATGAATGGTAAGAACGGCTTAGCTTGTGTAACGCCGTTATCTGATCTGCTTTCTAGTGGTAAGATTGTGATTCGTCCTTTACCGGGTTTACCAGTAGTTCGTGATCTAGTTATCGATATGACGCAATTTTATACCCAGTATGAAAAAATTAAGCCATATTTGATCACAGATGATCGCAAACCACCTGCAGGTGAATATAAACAGTCTCCTGAAGAGCGTGAACATTTAGATGGATTATATGAGTGTATTTTATGTGCTTGTTGTTCTACTTCTTGTCCTTCTTTCTGGTGGAATCCTGATAAATTTATCGGTCCTGCTGGGTTATTAGCTGCTTATCGTTTCTTAATCGATAGCCGTGATAGTGCAACAGAAGAACGTTTATCTGATTTAGACGATGCATTCAGTGTATTCCGTTGTCACGGGATCATGAACTGTGTCAGTGTTTGTCCTAAGGGATTAAACCCAACTAAAGCTATCGGCAAAATTAAATCGATGTTGCTCCAACGAGCAATATAATTATTTTTTACAATAAATAAAGTGGTTGTTCAGGCTAGATTTTTTTAACTAATTTCAGAGTGAAATTTAAGAAGTTAGTAATTTTAAAATGCCTGAATAATCGCAAGCATAAGGAATGTTAATGCCAATTAATGTGATGAAAGAATGGTTAGCCTCATCTCATCTTTCCGGGGCAAATTCTACCTATATCGAAGATCTGTATGAATCCTACCTAGAAGATCCTATCTCTGTTGATGCCAACTGGCGTGAAGTATTTGATGAATTACCAAAAGTAAATGAACTCCCTGAAGAAGCACATTCAGTTGTTCGCGAGCAGATGAAGCATGCGGCTAAAGCACCGAAATGTTTTACACCACCAACCGGTGCTGTTCATAATGATGCTAAGCAGGTAAAAGTTTTACAATTAATCGGCGCGTATCGTAATCGTGGGCATGAAGTTGCAGCCCTCGACCCACTTGGCTTAACGAAAAACGAAACCATTAAAGAGCTTGACCCTTTCTACCATGATTTAGAAGGTTCAGACTTGGATGCTAGTTTCAATGTTGGTTCATATGCAGCATCAAACGAGACCATGGTATTACGTGATCTTGTTGCTTCACTAAAGCGTACGTATTGTGGTTCGCTCGGTGCAGAGTATATGCATATTACTAATACTGAAGAGAAGCGTTGGTTACAAAACCGTATTGAGTCCTGTGAAAGTAAACCTTCATTCAGTGAAGAAGCTAAAGCGCGTTTCCTTGAAGAGCTAACTGCGGCTGAGGGACTTGAGCGTTACATTGGTTCAAAATTTCCTGGTGCAAAACGTTTCTCATTAGAGGGCGGTGACTCTTTTGTTCTAATGCTTAAAGAGCTGATTCGTCGTGCTGGCGAACAGGGGGCGAAAGAAGTGGTACTTGGAATGGCCCATCGTGGTCGTCTCAATGTTTTAGTTAATGTATTAGGTAAAAAACCTGCTGACCTATTTAATGAGTTTGCTGGAAAGCACTCAGCACATGAAGGTTCAAGTGATGTTAAATATCACCAAGGTTTTTCAAGTGACTTTAAAACACCTAAAGGTAACGTACATTTATCACTGGCATTTAACCCATCTCACTTAGAGATTGTTAACCCAGTGGTTTTGGGCTCTGTTCGCGCACGTCAAGAACGTCTAAACGGTATTGGTGAAAGCGTGTTACCAATTACAGTTCATGGTGATTCGGCTATCGCTGGACAAGGTGTAGTACAAGAAACATTTAATATGTCTCAAGCGCGAGCTTTCAAAGTTAGCGGTACGGTACGTATTGTTATCAATAACCAAATTGGTTTCACCACTTCAAACCCAGAAGATACTCGCTCTACTCGTTACTGTACTGATATTGCGAAAATGGTTCAGGCACCTATTTTCCACGTTAATGGTGACGATCCCGAAGCCGTTATTTTAGCTACCCAAATCGCTATAGATTTCCGTAATACTTTCAAGCGTGATGTTGTTATTGATTTGGTTTGTTACCGACGCCATGGCCATAATGAAGCGGATGAGCCTAATGCAACGCAACCGGTAATGTACCAAAAAATCAAAAAGCACAAAACACCACGTGAGCAATACGTTGAACAGCTTGAAGGTGAAGGCGTGATCAAAAAAGGGTTCGGCAAACAGCTTGTTTCTGAATACCGTGATGCGCTTGATAACGGCGAATGTGTCGTAAAAGAGTGGCAAGCAATGAAACACCACAGTGTTGATTGGACACCTTACCTAAAACATGACTGGGATACACCCTACGAATCACATTTCTCGCGAGAACGCTTAACGGAGTTGGGTGAATCTATCAGTCAATACCCTGAAGAGCATGTACAACATTCTCGTGTGAAGAAAATCTACAACGATCGTCAGTTAATGGCACGTGGTGAGAAACTGATTGATTGGGGTTTTGCTGAAAACTTAGCTTATGCAACCTTACTTGATACTAAATATAACATTCGTTTAGTAGGACAAGATTCAGGCCGTGGTACTTTCTTCCATCGTCATGCTGTACTTCATGAGCAAACTGAAGGTAATAAATATTTACCGCTGAAAAATATCTCTGATGATCAAGGTCACTTTGATGTTTACGATTCTGTTTTATCAGAATGTGCAGTACTTGCTTTTGAATATGGTTATTCTACCGCTGCACCTAAAGGCTTATGTATTTGGGAAGCACAGTTTGGCGACTTCGCAAATGGCGCACAGGTTGTGTTTGATCAGTTCTTATCGTCAGGTGAGCAGAAGTGGGGACGCATGTGTGGTTTAACAGTGATGTTACCTCATGGTTATGAAGGACAAGGCCCTGAGCATTCTTCAGCGCGTCTTGAGCGCTACTTGCAATTATGTGCTGAGCACAACATGCAAGTTTGTGTACCTTCTACACCTGCGCAGGTTTACCACATGTTACGTCGTCAAGTTGTGCGAGCAATGCGTCGTCCATTAATCGTGATGTCACCAAAATCATTATTACGTCATCCATTGGCTGTTTCTAGTATTGATGAATTGGCTAATGGCACATTCCAAAATGCCATTGATGAGATTGATGAAATCGATGCTAAAGCAGTTGATCGCGTTGTACTTTGTAGCGGTAAGGTATATTACGAATTACTGGAAAAACGTCGTAGTGAACAACTTAATAATGTTGCTATTGTACGTATTGAACAGTTATATCCTTTCCCAACCAACGAGTTAGATGATATTTTAGCGCAATATAGTAATGCTACTGAGGTCGTTTGGTGTCAAGAAGAACCTCAAAACCAAGGTGCTTGGTACTGTAGCCAACATCACTTTAGAGCTGTATTGCCAAACGATGCAAAATTACGTTATGCAGGTCGCGATGCCTCTGCTTCTACGGCAGTGGGATATATCTCGCTACACGTTAAGCAACAAAAAGCACTCGTTAATGACGCATTAGGTTTAGCTGAATAAGCCCAAATTAATTAAAAAGACTTTTACTGTAGGACACATATTATGATCGATATTTTAGTACCAGAATTACCAGAGTCAGTTGCTGATGCAACCGTTGCTACATGGCAAAAACAACCAGGCGATTTCGTTGAGCGTGACGAAGTATTAGTAGAAATTGAAACTGATAAAGTGGTATTAGAAGTACCTGCAACGGCTTCAGGTATTTTACAAGAGATTAAGGAAGATGAAGGTGCAACGGTACTTTCTAAGCAACTACTAGGTTACCTTAAAGAGGGCGATGCACCAGCAGAAACACCTTCTGATGTAGTCGTTGAAGAAGAAACTGGCGCTGCTGATGCAAGTCCTTCTGTACGTCGTTTGATGCTTGAAGAGGGCATTAGCGCATCTGATATTAAAGGTTCTGGTAAAGGCGGTATGATCACACGTGAAGATGTTGATAAATTCCGTGAATCTAAAAACAAAGCAGATACACCTGCGCAGGTTGATATCGTTGCTGCTGTTGCCGCTCGAAGTGACAAACGTGTTCCAATGACACGTTTACGTAAGCGTGTTGCTGAGCGTCTATTAGAAGCTAAAAACTCAACGGCAATGTTAACCACGTTTAACGAAGTGAACATGAAACCTATTATGGATCTACGTAAACAGTACCAAGAAGTTTTCGAGAAAAAACATGGTATCCGTTTAGGCTTTATGTCTTTTTATATTAAAGCGGTAACAGAAGCATTGAAACGTTACCCAGAAGTTAATGCCGCTATTGATGGTGATGATATCGTATATCATAACTTCTTCGATGTGAGCATCGCTGTATCAACACCACGTGGTCTGGTAACACCTGTTTTGCGTGACACCGATACACTAAGTGTTGCTGAAATCGAAAAAGGTATCCGTGAGTTAGCAATCAAAGGTCGCGATGGTAAATTAACCGTTGATGAAATGATGGGCGGTAACTTTACGGTAACTAACGGTGGTGTATTTGGTTCACTGCTTTCAACGCCTATCATTAACCCACCACAAGCGGCAATTTTAGGTATGCACAAGATTCAAGATCGCCCAATGGCGATTGATGGTGAAGTGAAAATTTTACCTATGATGTATCTTGCGCTTTCTTATGATCATCGTTTAATCGATGGTAAAGAATCGGTTGGTTTCTTAGTAACCATTAAAGAGTTATTAGAAGATCCAACTCGTCTACTGTTAGATATTTAGTTATCTCAAACAAAAAGCGTGAGCAATTATTGATTTATATCATTTTTTATTAGTAATCGTTTCACGCTTTAGTAGTATTACCTCACCTATTCGGCCACGTTAGTGGCTTTAGTTCAACTCAACATATGGATAAGAATCATGAATTTGCATGAATATCAGGCAAAGCAGCTGTTCACAGAATATGGCCTTCCTGTTCCACAAGGGATCGCATGTGATAGCGCAGAAGAAGCAGTAAATGCAGCATCTACATTAGGTGGTGACAAATGGGTTATTAAATGTCAGGTACATGCAGGCGGACGTGGTAAAGCGGGCGGTGTTGAACTTGTAAAAACAAAAGATGGTCTACGTGATTTTGCACATAAATGGTTAGGTAAAAACCTTGTTACTTACCAAACAGATGCTAACGGCCAACCAGTAAATAAACTATTAGTTGAAAGCTGTAGTGATATCGCTAATGAGCTTTACTTAGGCGCTGTTATCGACCGTGCTTCACAACGTGTTACTTTCATGGCATCAACAGAAGGTGGTGTTGAAATTGAGAAAGTTGCTGAAGAGACGCCTGAGTTAATTCACACTGCAATCATCGATCCATTAGTAGGCGCACAAGCTTACCAAGGTCGTGAGCTAGCATTCAAATTAGGACTATCTGGTAAACAGGTTGGTCAATTTACTAAAATCTTCCTAGGCCTTGCGTCTATTTTCGAAGATAAAGATTTAGCTTTATTAGAAATCAACCCATTAGTCGTGACTGCACAGGACGATTTAATCTGTCTTGATGGTAAAATTTCTATCGATTCAAATGCAATGTACCGTCAAAAAGAGCTTCATGCGATTAACGATACAACGCAAGATGACGAACGTGAAATGCACGCAGCACAATGGGAACTTAACTATGTAGCACTTGATGGTAACATCGGCTGTATGGTAAATGGTGCCGGTCTTGCGATGGGTACAATGGACATGGTTAACCTACATGGCGGTAACCCAGCTAACTTCCTAGATGTTGGTGGCGGTGCAACAAAAGAGCGCGTAACAGAAGCATTCAAAATCATTCTTTCTGACGATAAAGTAGAAGCTGTTCTAGTGAATATCTTCGGTGGTATCGTACGTTGTGATTTAATCGCTGATGGTGTTATCGGTGCGGTTGAAGAAGTAGGTGTTTCAGTTCCTGTTATCGTTCGTTTAGAAGGTAACAATGCAGATTTAGGTCGTAAGATCTTAGCTGAGTCAGGTCTTAATATTATTGCAGCAACATCATTAACTGATGCTGCTCAGCAGTCAGTGAAAGCGGTAGGTGGCAAATAATGAGTATTTTAATTAATAAAGACACTAAAGTAATTTGTCAGGGTTTCACTGGTGGTCAAGGTACTTTCCACTCAGAGCAAGCACTTGAGTACGGTACGCAAATGGTCGGCGGTGTTTCTCCTGGTAAAGGTGGTCAAACTCACCTTGGTTTACCAGTATTTAACACAGTACGTGATGCAGTACAAACAACTGGCGCAACAGCTTCAGTTATCTACGTACCAGCACCTTTCTGTAAAGATGCAATCCTAGAAGCGATTGATGCAGGCATTAAGCTAATCGTAACAATTACTGAAGGTATTCCAACGTTAGATCTTGTTGAAGTTAAAATCAAACTTGATCAAGAAGGCGTTGTAATGATCGGTCCTAACTGTCCCGGTGTTATTACACCTGACGAATGTAAAATCGGTATCATGCCGGGTCACATTCATAAGAAAGGTAAAGTTGGTATTGTTTCTCGCTCTGGTACATTAACCTATGAAGCGGTTAAACAAACGACAGATGAAGGTTTTGGTCAGTCTACTTGTGTTGGTATTGGTGGTGATCCAATCCCAGGTTCAAGCTTCATTGATATTCTTGCTCTTTTCCAAGAAGATCCTGAAACAGAAGCAATCGTAATGATTGGTGAAATCGGTGGTACTGCTGAAGAGGAAGCGGCTGCTTTCATCAAAGCAAATGTTACTAAACCTGTTGTTTCTTACATTGCTGGTGTTACTGCACCTGCTGGTAAGCGTATGGGTCATGCTGGCGCAATCATCGCTGGCGGTAAAGGTACTGCTGAAGACAAGTTCAAAGCACTAGAAGATGCTGGCGTGAAAACGACTAAGTCTCTTGCTGAAATTGGTAAAGCACTTCGTGAAGTGACTGGTTGGTAATAATTTAAGCTGTCAGTTTTAGCTGGTAGCTTTCAGTAAATTCCAATTTAAGCCTCGCTATATAGCGGGGCTTTTTTATACCAGCAAATAAAGTGTTGGGAGGGGACCTTGAATCAATTAATCGAACGTCAAATATGTTGTCCTTACTGTGCAGAACAAATCGAAGGATTATACCAAATCCACTAAATAACTGATCTATTTAACTGGTTAAAATAACTTATTTCCACGTTGTAAGTTTCGCAAAGGGAACAACCATTTACATCAACTTACGCCTTGAATTAAGCCATTTTCCCTGTGTTAAATTTAGATCACATACTTAATGGAATTGGTATTAATACCAAATCCACTAAATAACTGATCAATCTTACTGGTTAAAAGAAGCTATTTCAGCGTTAAAAATTTCGTAAAGGGAACAGGTATTTGCATCAATTTTCGCCTTGAACTAACTCCTTTTTCTGCGCAATATTTGATCACTTTATTAGCGAAATTGGTATTACTTGATTTAGCAGATATAGATCAACAGTACATTGAAGATTGCCAAGTTTGTTGCAAGCCAATTATTTTTGTACTGTCAGCGTCATTTAATGGTGAAATGCAGGTAAATGTATGCAGTGAAGATGATAGCTTTTAGTGTTGGAGTATATTAAACACCTGATCAGCTTAATCAGATGTTTAATGAGATGATGGAGTTAACCTCGGTAATAAGATTGAGCCACAAAAGGCATCTTACTGATTTTCATTGCTAATTTCTTGCCACGTACTTCGGCAAATACTTCTGTATCAAGTGAGCTAAGCGCAGTATCGACATATCCCATAGCCACAGGATTGCCAATAGAAGGCCCATAGGTGCCACTGGTTACAATACCTATTTCATTGTCTTGTGCATCAAAGAGTTTACAACCTTCGCGCACAGGGGCTTTAGTGACGCCAATCAGGCCAACGCGCTTGCGAGAAACTTGTTTGCTTTGTATCTGTTGTAAAATAATATCACTGCCCAGAAAACCACCCGCTCTTTTTCCGCCTGTCCGGCGAGCTGGGCTAATTGCCCATAATAAGCTGGCTTCAACGGGGGTAGTCGTAGTATCTAAGTCATGGCCATATAAACACAAGCCACACTCTAATCGTAATGAATCACGTGCGCCTAAGCCAATCCATTCAACCTCATCGTATGCAAGTAACGCTTTTGCCAGTGCCTCGGCCTGCGCGGATGGCACTGATATTTCATAGCCATCTTCACCTGTATAACCAGAGCGACTCACGTAACATTCAACACCTGCTAACTGTAATTTAAGGGCATCCATGAAAACCATATCGCTCACAGCGGGGTTAAGTTTACTTAAAATGGTTGCCGCCATCGGCCCTTGTAGTGCGAGTAATGCGCGATCGTTAATCACTTCGAGCTGAACATCATCAGGTAAATTGGCGCTAATATGTTTAATATCTTCTGTTTTACAAGCTGCATTCACCACCACTAACAGATGATCGCCAAAATTGGTGATCATCAAATCATCGCTAATACCACCTTGCTCATTGGTAAAAAACGCATAGCGCTGTTTGCCATTGGCAAGATCAATAATATCTACCGGCACCAAGGTTTCCATAAAGGTCGCTGCATTGTTACCAATTAAACGTAGTTGCCCCATATGAGAAACATCAAATAAACCCGCCGATGCTCTGCAGTGTAAATGCTCTTTTTTAACCCCTAACTTGTATTGTACTGGCATATGGTAGCCAGCAAAGGGCACCATCTTAGCATTCGCTTCAATATGTAAAGCATGTAGTGGGGTGGTTAATAGTGGCTCTGTCATTGTGTCTATACTCCATTAATAGGCGGTTTAATAAGGTGCATTTTGGTTTATTTAAGAGGCTGTCACCCACAGGATTAACGCATCGTCTTCACTGATAGAGATAAGCATATGACCCATGTTTGCATCGTAATATACTGAATCTCCCTCCTGTAAATGTACCGGCTCATAAAACTCAGAAAAGAAAGTGACCTCTCCGCTTAATACCAATAAAAACTCTTCGCCATCATGTCTAATCCAGCCTGTGTAATCATTGAAACTACGGGCTCTGACCTTGGATTTAAAAGGCATCATCTTTTTATTGGTTAATTGAACGGCTAATAATTCATGTTCGTAGGTCGATGTTGGGTGTGCCTTTCCCTCTTTGCTTCGTGTGATATCGCGTCGGCCCGTTGCTGTGACTTTTTTAGGCGCGGTGAACAGTTGCGGAATATCAATTTGTAAACCAGAAGTTAGTTTTTGTATCGCTTGATAGGTCGGAGATATCTGTTCATTTTCAATTTTAGACAGGGTTGAACGGGCAAGTCCTGTTTTTTGGCTAGCCTCTTCGAGCGTTAAGCCTAATGTTTTACGGATCTCTTTTAAGCGTTCACCGAGTTTCACCGGTGCAATTTTTTCACCGCTATTATCGCTTTCAAGTGTCATGGAGGGGTAAATATCCTGTTGCTGATTTTCCTGCATACACTTCCTTTATCCATTTAAGCAGTGCCGATGAAATTATTAATACATCATAAACGTCTCATCTAAAAAGGCATGGGCAATAAATGACCAATGTCACAATTCGTTAACAAAGTTTCCTTTTGGAAACTTCTGTTCAAGCAATAACCGATAATGTCCATATAATAGCCAAATAGTTAACAAAAATGTCGAACTTTTGCTGGCGGTAACAAGATTAAGAGAAATACGTTTAGTTGATATGAACGTTCTATTTTAGGAAATAAAAGTGTCATAAAGCACATCTAAAGTGTATTTCAACGACCTGTATTGCTCATTGTTAAATAAATGTTAGCGATATAGCGGAAGTTAAGCACTGGTAAAAATAAATCAAAACTCCCAATAATTTATAAAGGATGAAACATGGAAAGCACATTAAAATTTACAGAAACGCACGAATGGGCACTTGATAATGGCGATGGCACCATCACGATGGGTATTTCTAATCAAGCACAAGGATTTTTAGGTGATGTGGTATTTGTTGACCTGCCTGAAGTCGGTGATGAGGTTGAAGCGGGCGATACTTTTTCACTGGTGGAATCTGTAAAAGCTGCTTCTGATCTCTATGCGCCAGTATCAGGTGAAATTGTTGAGATAAACGATGAGCTAGAGGGAAGCCCTGAATTAATTAACGAGTCTCCCTATTCAGCGGGATGGATCGTAAAAATTAAAATGAGTGATGAAGCTGAGCTGAGCGATCTGTTATCTAATGATGATTATCAAGCGGCAAACGAAGAAGAGGAAGATTAACAGATTTTAATTAAGTCAGCTTATTTTGTTGTTTCAAAGCGTCTTAATGTTAAGGCGCTTAGCTAAAGTACTCCCAACCCCTTAGGAAATTCTATGACCGACGCTACGTTTCTTGATTTATTAAGTGATAAAAACGACTTTGCAACCCGACATAACGGCCCTGATCCTCTGCAACAGAAAAAAATGCTAGATGCCATTGGTGTCAGTAGCATTGAGCAATTGCTTGAGCAAACCGTCCCTGCTGCTATTCGTTTACCACAAAAAATGCAATTATCAGAAGCGTTAAGTGAATCGGATATGCTTGAATCGTTAAAAGCAATGGCAGAAAAAAACGTCATTAATCGAAGCTTTATCGGGCAAGGTTATTACAACACCTTTGTCCCTAATGTGGTGCTAAGAAATGTATTAGAAAATCCAGGCTGGTATACTGCTTACACCCCTTACCAACCTGAAATATCGCAGGGACGATTAGAATCGTTGCTCAACTATCAGCAGATGATCATGGATTTAACTGCCATGGAGATTGCGAATGCTTCTTTGCTTGATGAAGCAACGGCTGCAGCAGAAGCGATGACACTGTGTAAACGCGCCGGTAAAAATAAAAGTAATGCGTTTTTTGTCAGCGACCAGCTTCATCCACAAACGATTGATGTTATTCGTACTCGCGCTGAATATATCGGTTATGCAGTGATCACCGGCGCGATTGAAACATTACAAGAGCAGGATGTGTTTGGCGCAATTGTCCAATACCCAAGTACCACGGGCAACGTGCAAGACTTAACTGAGATTATTGCAAGCGCACAGGCGAAAAAAACGTTAGTCGTGGTTGCGGCTGACTTATTAAGTTTGACATTATTAAAAGCGCCGGGAGAGATGGGCGCAGATGTTGTCATTGGCAGTGCGCAACGGTTTGGTGTCCCCATGGGCTTTGGTGGACCGCATGCAGGTTTCATGGCAACGCGTGATAAGTTCAAACGTACAATGCCTGGGCGTGTGATTGGTGTGTCTAAAGATAGCAAAGGAAAACCTGCACTACGTATGGCGATGCAAACGCGCGAGCAACATATTCGCCGTGAAAAAGCGACCTCAAACATCTGTACGGCACAAGCATTATTAGCCAACATGGCCGCTTTTTATGGGTTATATCATGGTCCTGAAGGCTTGCGTAAAATTGGTCGTCGTGTGCACCATTTAACGGCTGTTTTAGCTGCTGGTTTACGTCAGCAAGGTATCGAACTTGAAAACGAACATTTCTTTGATACGTTAACCATTAATACCAAAGAGCACAGTAAAGCGATTTATCATCGTGCATTAGCAGAGGGAATGAACCTACGTAAATTTCCAACGCCGGATAACCTGCCTGTGCAACTAGGCATTAGCCTTGACGAAACAACTACGGCACAAGATGTGGAAGATCTGTTATTAGCTATCACCGGTGTTGCGTTAAAAGTAACGGACTTAACTGAGCAGATTGCAAGTGACGAATTTGCTGCTATTCCAGAAAGTTGTCGTCGTCAAAGTACCTATTTACAGCACCACGTTTTTAAAGCGCATCATAGTGAAACTCAGATGATGCGATACATGAAAAAACTAGAAAACAAAGATTACTCATTAACCCACGGTATGATCCCCCTTGGCAGTTGTACCATGAAGCTAAATGCGGCGGCTGAAATGTTACCAGTCACTTGGCCCGAGTTTGGGCAAATGCATCCCTTTGCACCCACAGAGCAAAGCTTTGGTTATCAAGCACTAGCTGAAAAATTATCAACCATGTTATGTGAAATTACTGGCTACGATGGTTTCTCACTGCAGCCTAATTCGGGTGCTCAGGGAGAATACGCTGGCTTGATTGCCATTCAACGTTATCATCAAAGCAATGGCCAAGGTCATCGTAACATCTGTTTGATCCCAAGCTCTGCTCACGGCACAAACCCTGCAACGGCCTCCATGGTTTCTATGAAAGTTGTCGTCGTCGGTTGTGATCAATTAGGCAATATTGACCATGATGATTTAAAACAAAAAATCGACAAACATCGTGAGAACCTATCGTGCATTATGATCACCTATCCTTCAACGCACGGCGTTTATGAAGAAGCGATCCAAGAGGTATGTGATTGGGTGCATGAAGCGGGCGGGCAAGTGTACCTTGATGGCGCCAACATGAATGCACAGGTGGGCTTAACCAGTCCAGGTTTTATCGGCTCAGATGTTTCACACCTTAATCTTCATAAAACCTTCTGTATTCCTCACGGTGGTGGCGGGCCGGGCATGGGACCAATCGGTGTTAAAGCGCATCTTATTCCATTTTTACCCGGGCACATTGAAGTGACAGAATCTGCGGATAACAAACACTACGCGGTATCCGCCGCTGAGTTAGGATCAGCCTCTATCCTGCCAATATCCTATGCTTATATCGCCATGATGGGGGAGCAGGGGTTAACGGCTTCAACACAATTAGCAATATTAAATGCCAACTATGTCATGGAGCGTCTACGTCCGCATTATCCTGTTTTATATATCGGTAAAGAGGGGCGTGTAGCACACGAATGTATTATCGACATCCGTCCGATTGAAGCAAGCTCAGGCATCTCAGGTGAAGATATTGCCAAACGTTTAATGGATTATGGTTTTCATGCACCGACCATGTCGTTCCCAGTTGCGGGCACGTTAATGATCGAGCCAACGGAATCCGAAGACCTTGGTGAGTTAGATAGATTCTGCGATGCAATGATCGCCATTCGCCAAGAGATACAGCAGGTTGAAGAGGGTACGTTTACCCTAGAAGATAACCCTCTCGTGAATGCACCTCACACGCAGGTTGATCTCATGGAAACTGAATGGTCGCACAGTTACACCCGTGAACTTGCTTGTTTCCCATCTACACACACAAAAGATGCAAAATACTGGCCTGCATCTAACCGTGTCGATAACGTGTTTGGCGACAGAAACTTGATCTGCTCTTGTCCAACTATGAAGACTTACTGTGAGGATTAAATGTAATTGATCATTACGATATTACTAACTCCTTTAACTGGTTATTATACCAGTTAAAGGCGACATTCTTATTTGAAGGATAAAAGACAACCATTTAATATTTCAACTTCTACACTTGTGTATGGAGATTTTTAGTGTTGAAACTTTGA
Source organism: Psychromonas sp. psych-6C06 (assembly GCF_002835465.1). NCBI lineage: Bacteria > Pseudomonadati > Pseudomonadota > Gammaproteobacteria > Alteromonadales > Psychromonadaceae > Psychromonas > Psychromonas sp. psych-6C06. The sequence continues at coordinate 75,941 of NZ_PIZM01000013.1, forward strand.
TAAACACAACACGTTTTTGATCAAGGTAGGCCGAATGTTGTTACGTCATTGAAAGTGAATTTCGTCAAACGGATACAAAATTATCTTTTAGTTTTGTATTGCGTACTGTTTGCCGTAGTTAAATAGAACCAGGATAAAACGTGTTGTGCTGAACCCGAACGACACATTTTTTGCAAACTAAACTCAAAAGATCAACTGATCCTAGCGAATAAAGGAAAAACATACAGGTAATCTACTCAGTTGATAATCCGAATTTTGTTGTAATACTCATAAGTTGGAGGATGAAGATATACCATTACATTTATTCACTAAAGGTGAAAAAACGACTCAACGTCTGTATCACGACATAAAGTAGAGTGTTTAATTTCATTAAAAAAAATTATGAGCTGCTCTCAAGCGAAGAGAAGTCTCATATAGGTACTTTAATAACCAACTGTTTTTACATACAGTGACTATGTTTTCCGTATTTCTACGCGAAACATATCTATTTGATGCCTTTCACGGGCGATTGGCAACTGATTTTATTGCATAAGTAATTGTTATAAAGTCTTCTATCTGTAGAATGTATATTCTGAAATTTAAAATACGGATTCCGCCTTTCTTCCATAAGTTAAGGTTTTTTCCGTCTAATAAGCTGTTATGTGATTCACTGTTAAGGAATAGAGTTTGAAAGTTGAATATCTAATTATTGTCGATTCAGGGACTTCTTTTTGTAAGACAAAGCAATCGTTTAAAAGTTTTCTTCAATCGGATTCTGATATTAAAATTAGTGGCCGAGATTTGTCATATAAAAAAGGTAAATTTAAATATGAGCTCCAAGATGGGGAAAATAGCGACAGTAGTCATAAATTCTTTCATATAAAACTATATTCAGATGAAAAAAATATTGAAAATTTTTCCGAGCTTTCTCGATCAATAAAAAGATTGTTACATATTAATCCAGCTAACAGTATTCAAACACTTTGGGATGATGTGAGCTTCTATTATTCTAACAAAAGCTACCCTATTGTTTATGAATTAGAAAACTTAATGCGTAAATTAATCACTAAGTTTATGTTAACAACAGTAGGTTTAGGGTGGACAAAAGAAACAATACCTGAAGAGCTAAAAAAATCTTCTAGAGCCACAAAAATAGACACAAATAATAATTATTTGTATGAAACAGATTTTATTCAACTTTCGAATTTCCTATTTGATGAATATCGAACTCTAGATATCAGTGCATTAATAAAAAAAATATCTGAGCTTACCGAAGATTCAGTTCAAGTTAGTGAAATAAGTGATTTTATACCCAAGTCGAATTGGGAAAGGTACTTTCAAGAAAGTGTAGATTGTGAAGGGGATTACCTAAAAAACCGCTGGGAAAAGCTATATAAATTAAGATGCAAAATTGCGCACAATAATGCGTTTGGTAAATCTGATTTTGAGCAAACAAGTAAACTAGCATCAGAAGTGAAAACAAAGCTAGATGCAGCAATTCAAGCTCTTGATACTATTCATATGACAGAAGAGGATAGAGAGGATTTAGTTGAGTCAGTTGCAATGAATTCTAACGTTGCAATTGGAGCATTTATTCAAAAGTGGAAATTATTAGAAAGGCTTAGCATTGATCTGTTAACAAAGCATAAATTACTAAATGAACAGCTTTCTAAAAGAGAAAAGCTTCACTCTTATAAACATAGGGTTTTGTTGATAGAGAATAAACTGATTAATGCAACAGTATTCAATAAAATACAAGACTTAAATAAAGTTCGTAACGTGATTGTACATGAAAGAGAGCAATATTTTACCGAAACAGAAATTAAAGAATTCTCAAAAGAGCTAGATAAGGTGCTTGAAGTCATCAGTGACAAATGTTCCGAATAAAAATCACATAACAAGGCGCTTAAACGGAACTAAAACAGTGGGTTACGTTTCGCTTCGCTCCACATTATAACCCACTATTTTAGTCCGCTTAGCAAGGCGTTATCAGGCTTACTAAGTGTGTTTTTTGAATGTTGTAAGTTTGGTTGTATTTTGAAAATTGTTTTCATTTGAGGCTGTTTAACCTTGAATGTTTAAAGTGATTTTCAAAGTATTTAGTTTCGGTGTCAAACCTTGGTTTTCACTGGATTTTTAATAAGTGTGTAGTTTCACATTCGTTGTGCAACTTTCCATTTAATAGTGTTTTCGTAAACCATTTAGGTTTATGTAAAGCCGTGCTAACAAGGCATTTAAATGGAAAAATAACAGTTGGCCATCGCTCCGCGATTATAGCCAACCATTATTTTCCACTTAATGCGGCGTTATGTTGACAAGGTAACCACGTGAAAGTAATTGACCAAAAAACATGGAACTGGACTTTATATCAGCACAATGATGAATATATTTTGTCAGTTCTTTGTGGTTCTGTTGCTATGTATGGCAGAGAGGTGGTTTTAAGTCCAAATGAAATCTCTGAATACTTAGATCATGGGATTGATCAACTTGCTAAGAAAATTACCTATGAGCCAAGCAAGTATAAGTCTAGGCAGATTATTGGCTTTCATGATGATCCAGCTGTAAAAAACGCAAATGAAGAATGGCGAAATATTCATAAAAGTCAAACATAACAAGCGCTTTAAACGGAACAAAAACAGTTGGTTAGGTTCCGCTTCGCTCCACATTATAACCAACAATTTTTGTCCGCTTAAGCGGGCGTTATCAGGCTTACGTAAATAGCTTTTGGGTTGTTGTGAGTTTGGTCGTATTTGGAAGGGCAGTTTTCAATTGAATGTGTTTTGCTTTGTGGTTTTAAAGTAACATTCAAAGTGTTTCAGTTTCGGTGTCAAACCTTGGTTTTCACTGGCTTTTAATTAAGTGTTCAGTTTCCCATTCGTTGTGTAATTTTCCTTTTTTTAACGTCCCTAAAACCTGTTTTGGTTTGTGTGGTGGAGCGTCGG
>NZ_PIZM01000014.1 GCF_002835465.1 Psychromonas sp. psych-6C06
AGTGTGTAAAAGTTATGGTGGGTACTTGGGTAAAGCCAATGGCGGTACGATTAGTGATGGTACAACATCGACTGAGTTTGTGAATTTTGCTCAGTTACAAGGTGGCAGTAAAGTGGATACGGTGACCGTTTCTGCTGGCGGTGTAGAGTCGATTAAACTCGGCGGTGATGCGGATATCTTTATCTCAACGGGTGGTTTAGTGACTAACGTTGACGGTGAAGCGGGTGCAGATACCTTTACACTTGATGATATTGCAAACATTGGTTTAATCAATGGTGGGGCTGAGAGCGATACGTTAACACTTAACGGCACAGAGCAAGTGGTTAAGCTGGGCACAAACGTCACCTTAGTTGAAAACATCAATGCAACCGCAGGTAAGTTAGTTGCGCAAGATATAGATAACTCGTGGGAGGTAACTTCATCTAATAGTGGCACTCTGAAAAATACTACCGAGGGCGTAGTTACTTTTATTGGTTTCTCTGACTTAGTTGGTGGAGCTCTAGATGATTCTTTTACAGTTGATTCCTTCGACTATTTTACCTCGATTGATGGTGGGAAACATGTTGTTGGTGATAGCGTTTTCATCAATGCAAATAACCAGACAGTTATCATTGGTGAAAACCTATTTAATATTGAAACTATCACCGCTGCTAAGGGGGGAACGAATGTGCTTCAAGGCGATGATATTGAAACTCTTTGGGAAGTTACTGATTACGGAAAAGGCAGCATTAGTTATTTTTCAGATGGTGAAACAAAAAATATCTCGTTTACTAACTTCACCGATTTACAAGGTGGTGCACTAGACGACACCTTTAAACTCTCTTTGATGGATCATATTTCAGGTATTATTGATGGTGGTGATCATGTTAAAGGTGACCTGATTGAACTATCTACTGATAATCAAATTGTTAAATTAGGAAGTGATATTGATAATATTGAAGTCATTACTGCTTCAGGCGGTCGAAATTCTCTATTTGCTAAAAATGATATTAATACTTGGGATATTAATGCATTAAATGGTGGTGAAGTTAATAATATTGCTTTCAGCAACTTTACTGATTTAGTTGGTGGAGAGTTAGTTGACACATTTACCGTCTCAGCTAATGGTGCGGTCGATGGTATTATTAATGCCGGTAATGGTGCTGATGAACTAATTGTTAAACTTAACAGTGAAAATCGTACTCAATCTGGCGTTATTAACTTTGTTGGTGGTGATGATGGTGCTGAAGATAGTGTTTCTATTCAAGGGGTTACCGGTGATAAATTAGCTTTCTCTGAAACATATCAAGCCAATGTATTGGTAGAATCATTACAGTTTGATCAATTAAGTTATGAAAATTCATTTACGCAGGCTAATGTCCAAGTTAACTTCCGAGAAGTGAGTTCTGTAGATGATGCAATTCAGACGTCTTCTTTAGTTATTAACAACGCAGGTGCTGATGATGTGCTTTATGTTAATGAGAATGCTTTCAGTACAAAATCTGGTCTTGTAGATATTAGCTATGCCTCGAAGGATAAAGGTAATGTTACACTGCAAGCCTTTGATAATAGTTCAATAGAGTTAAACGGAGATGTCACCGTAGCAGGTGACCTGACGGTAACTGCAAACACGGTAAAACAAGATCAAGGGACTATTTTTGCTGATCGCATCATTTTTGATAATGCCTCGTCGGTGGGCTCCAATAAAGCAATTGATACAAATGTTGATGAGCTTTTGGTTCGAAATCACAGTGGTGAAATTTACTTGAGTCAAACAGGTGATTTACTTATTAGTGCCATCGATAATACTACCGGTTTAATTGACGTTTCAGCACTTTCAGGTTTGATTGAAAGTGACGCAAACCTAAATTCGAGTGGCGATCTTACTTTAGAGTCAGCTGAAATTAAATTCACTGGTTTCAATAATTTAGCGGGTAAACTAGATTTAACTGCTGATGATATTGTGATTAATAATGATAGCATTACTAACCTTGTTGGGATTAAAGCTAAAAATGTTTCTGTGACTTCTAATGGAGATATTAATGCAACGGGTGATATCAATGTATCTGCTAATGGTAACGGATCTGCATTATTTACTTCGTCTAATGGCAGCATTAGTCTTGCTGGTAATAACATCATTGATAGTTTAAATGTTAACGCTTCTAATGATATTTTGCTATCAGACCTAACGACATCTAATCTGGTTGCTGAAACACAAAATGGAGATATTGTTGCAGCGGGCTCACTTGATATTTCACAATACTTTGATGCGATAACTACCAAGTTAACGGCTCGAAATGGTGATATTTCTCTACTCAATGATAGCAATAATTTTAATAAAATAAGTCTCACGGCGAATAATGCGCAGATAGTGGATCGTAATGATTTGAGCTTACTGGACAGTTCTCTAACAAATAACTTAACCGTTAATGCAAATGGTCGATTAGCATTGGGAACAATAACTGCTGGTGAATCAATGTATTTAGATGCGGGAGTAGGTAATATTACTTCAGAAAAATCAGATCTTACTGCTTCAGAAATTATTTTACGCGCAACAACCGGTATTGGTAGTGGCAATTATGATAATTTAGTGGGTAGTAGTGCCGATATGAGTGGCGCTATCAATATGACGGCATCGACCTTGAGTGCGATTAATAACAACTCCGGTATTATTAATCTCAGTAATAGTAAAGATGTTGTGATTAATGACTTACGAAATGGTGGCGATATTGTGCTTAGTAATATCGGTGATATGACGTTACAAACAACGCAGTTGGAAGGCGGGGTTAATGGACAAATGAAAGGTGCCATTGATGCAAACTATGGATACCCAACTGAAAATCCTGTGTATCCTGGGCGTGTTGCTATCTTAACTGATAAAGCTAATTCTGTGTATACCACTGGTTTAGGTTTTGCTGAAGCAGATATAACTGCAGAAAGCTTACTGGTAAGAAGTGTTTTAAACTTCGGTAAAGCATCCCAGCCAATTAGGTTACGAGTTAATGATGACTTTACACTACTCGGGTCTTTCGGTGCCCCATTTTATATCGGTGAAAGACCACGTAATATTACGACTACAGCTGATATTATAGAAATTAATATTAATGGTTTATCGGGACAACAGCTCATTGAAGTTGAGTCATTAAGTGAAGTTGATCCTGCTATTTTTGCTGAAGTAAGAAATTACAACGTTGATGATGTATCGCTATTAATGCCAAGAGATCAACGTTTTGATGAAGAGGATGAAGAGGAAGATGAAGAAGAGAGTATATTGCAATAATATACTTTGTTTACAAGTAATGAATCATTCAGTAAATGAATGATTCATTACTATAACTTTGAATTAAGTCATTGAGTATTAAATCGATAGCGCTTGATAACTTTTGTTGCGTTATGGAAAATAAAATAATTAGGATAGATTGTGATTAATGGATTAATGTTTGCCTTGCGAAAGCATGCGTCGGTTTGGGCAACCCTTTTACTGTTTTTACCTTCGTTGGCGCAAGCTGATTTTTTGAAAATGCCAGAGATTGAGCAGTTAAGAAAAATTAAAGAGAAAACACTCCTCAAGGATATGGATATTCCATCGGTAAGAGAAAGGGCGCCAGATCCTAATGCCGGGCCTCGTTTAGCGGTCGCAGAGTTTCGCATTCAAGGGTTAGTTGAATTTCCAGAATTAGGTATTACACGTGACTCTATCGCACAGTTAGTTGAAAGTATTCGGTTTGATTTAATGGGCGAGGGAAAGTTACTCGAATCGGGTTATACCATTGATGAATTGGGGGAGCTTTCTGATCTATTAATTGATATCGAAGAAGAAACTGTTGATCGACACGTTTCCTCATTAGAAGTACAAAAGCTGGTTTGGCTTATTCGTGCACAACAAGGCAAACGTGGTGTGACGCTAGGTCAAATTGAAGCGGTTGCCAATAGTATCACTCAGTTTTATCGCCAACGTGGATTTATTCTTGCAAAAGCCTACATTCCTAAGCAGGAAGTACGGGATGGTATCGTTAACTTAACGGTACTACTAGGGATTCTTGGTGAAGTAAATGTACGTGGTAATGAGTTATATGATGATGATGAAATTACTTCGGTCTTTGATAACTTCATTGACAAGCCTGTAACGAGTGAGAGTATTGAAGAAAACCTATTTATCATAAATGGTTTTCCGGGAGTTAACGTAGACGGCTATTTCGAACCAGGTACACAAGTCGGCGATACTAAGTTAAATGTTAATGTACGTAATGAAGAGCGCTTTAATTTTAATACGCGTATTGATAATCATGGCTCAAAAGAGTCGGGTTTATACCGTTTATTCGTTGGTGGACAAGCTAATAATTTATTGGGTCTTTCTGATGTCTTGAGTGTTAGTTTACTTCAAACAGTATTCCCAGAAGATACTACTTTCTGGCAGATAAATTATGAAAGTAATTTATTTAGCCCACGCTTTCGCTTTGCACTCGATATTTCACAAAACCAATTTGTAGTGGATCAAAGTTCGGTGGCTTCAAATATTGACTTAAGCGGTATCGTTGATGTTTATGGTGTACAAGGGACCTATATCGCGCAACGAAGCCGTAAGCGTAATAGTAGCTACATGTTGCGTTATGAAAATATTACCTCTGATCTGCAAATAGGCGATCTCCCCGATGTTGGTAATCTTCTTGATGAGCAGTTATCTCGTGTCGCACTGTCTTACCAGTTTGATTTTTTAGATGATGCCAACAAATTGTTACACGAAGTTAATGTTGCTTATAACTATGGTTTCTTCAACTATGGATTTGATGTCGGACAAAAAGAGAAGTTTCATGTGTTGATGCTTGATTATACTTTACTGAGCTTCCTAAAAGTGCCTTTTACAGACAGCAATTCACGTGTTGTTTTTCGTTCCTACAGCCAATATGCAGGTACAAATTTATCTTCTTTGTCACGCTTTTCATTAACCGGCCCAACTAAGGTACGTGGTTTTTCTCCTAGTTACTTTACTGCCGATGATGCAATCTATTTAGGTTCAGATTGGATCTTTAACAGCCCAAGCTTTCTAGATTTCTCCGTGTTTGGTACTACTTTTGATAACGCTTTTAAACCCTTTGTTTTTGCTGATTATGCTTATGGTTACCAATATTTACTTGGTTATCAGATAGATAATGCAACCAATGCTTCAGCACACCTTGCCGATGTTGGACTTGGTTTGAAGATTTCTCATCAAAGTGGTTTTGATGGTACGATTCAGCTTGGTTTTCCTGTCTTAAGCGAATTAAAAGTAGCTGGCGAAGATCCTGAACATGATTCAATGCTGGTCACATTTGATTTTCAGTATGTGTTCTAAAAAAGTAAAAAAAATCGCAACTTAAATCAGGTTTTTGTTGAATAATTAGCAAAAGTATTTTAGTTTAGCGTCTGGGAAATTAATCTAATACTTTAATTTTTAAAGTGTTATTTATTTTAAACCAACTAAGTCATTTAAAAAGGAAATACAGAAATATGGCAATTTATTTAGAGTTTGAAGGAATCAAAGGTAACGTTACTGCTGAAGGTTTTGAAGATCATGTTTTAGTTGATTCAGTAAGCTTCGGTGTTAGCCGTGGTTTAACAATGGAATCAGGAAAAATGGCTAACCGTGAAGTAGGTAAGCCAAACGTTTCTGAAGTATCTTTAGTTAAATCTGCAGATAACTCAGTAACAGCTTTATTTAAAGAAGGTGTTTGTGGTTCATCTGGTAAGAAAGTTGCACTTAAATTTGTTCGCACAGGTAGCGACAAAGTTGAAGAGTTCATGTCTTATACACTACAAGACTGTTTAGTAAGCAGCTACCACATCTCTGCACAGGGTGATGAAGAGCCTACTGAAAACATTACACTTAGCTTCTCTAAGTGTGAAATCAACTACACAGATTTCGATGGCAGCAACAAGAGTGGTAGCCCACAACGTGCTGGTTACGATCTTACTGCTGCTAAAGCACTGTAATATTCTGTTCCTATCAAAGATGCAACCAATGGGTTGCGTCTTTTTTGATAATCATTTCGTTAGTAACATTTGAATTGTATTAACTAAATTATTATTAATATCAATCGAACAATTATATGATCAAAATTTTACTTAGAAAAAATAATTGACCTAAACCGTCAAAGTAGATCAGACATTGATTTTGTTTTGGTATAAAACCAACCTGCGTTTCTAAATTTATTTTCAGGGAGTGAGAATTAGCGAATGAGTGCATATACTCAAGATGATCGTTTTTTATCGATTGTAACACCATTAGCAAAAGATGAACTGTTGCTTACTTCGATCAATGGCATCGAGTCTATCTCTTCTCTTTTTCAATTTAATCTCACTGCATTATCTGAAAATACCGATATTGAAGCGAAAACACTGATCAATAAATCGGTGACCTTTACTATTCACGATGGTATTAAACGTGTATTTAATGGCATCGTCAGCCACTTCTCATTTGGTGAAATTAAACACAATGGTTTGCGTGAGTACCACTTAACGATTGTACCGTGGACTTGGTTTTTAGACAGAAATGAAAATCGTCGCATTTTCCAAAATAAGACCTGTAAAGACATTGTTGGACAAGTGTTCTCTGATTTAGGCTATAACGATTTTGATTTTAAAGCGGCACCTGGGAGTGCGCGTGAGTATTGCGTGCAATACGCTGAAAGTGATTTAACTTTTGTGATGCGTTTACTGGCTGAAGAGGGGTATGCGAGTTACTTCAAACATGAAGATGGCAAACATACTTTAATGATTGTTGATCAGATGAGTGCTTATGCTGAATCACCTCAAAGTAGTTTAACCTACTCAAAAGGGGATAGTCCTGATGCCGAAATAAATGCTTGGTTACATAACTATGAATTTAAAAAAGGCGAATGGATAGTTAATGATTATAACTTTAAAGAGCCAAATAAAAACTTAGTCGCACAAAGTACCTCAAAAAGTAAATTTGAAAAAAATAGCAAGTATAAACATTATGATTACCCGAGCTTATATGATTTTGCATCAGGCACTAAAATTGCAAATTCGCGCATGGATGCGGAAGAGGTCAACACCAATACAATTGCAGGCGCAAGTAGCTGTTCTAGCTTTGCAGCGGGTCTATTTTTTAAACTTGATAAGCACGAAGCGAAATCTGAAAAAGGTAAATATCTTTTATTAACCGTGCATCATCAAGCCTACGACAATACCTATTCTACAAGCCAAGGTGGTGATGAGCATTACAGTAATAACTTTACCTGTATGCCACTAGAAAATATGTATCGTCCACCAATGGTTTACAACCGCCCGGTAATGTACGGACCACAATCTGCGTTAGTGACTGGGCCGAAAGGCGAAGAGATCTACATCGATGAATTTGGCCGTATTAAAGTGCAATTCATGTGGGATAGAGATGGTAAAAAAGATGAAAACAGCTCCTGTTTTGTGCGTGTAATGCAAGCTTGGGCAGGTAATGGTTGGGGCTCATCATTTGTGCCACGTATCGGTCATGAAGTGATTATCTCTTTCTTAGATGGAGATCCCGACCGTCCGATTGTCACAGGCTCTGTTTATAACGGCAATAACAAACCGCCATATCCTTCTAAAACCCAAAGTGGTATTAAAACGCACTCGACCAAAAAAGGCAGTGCAGATAACTACAATGAAATTCGCTTTGAAGATAAGAAAGATGGCGAACAGATTTATGTTCATGCAGAAAAAGATTTAGATACGCAGGTTGAGAATAACGAAACGTTAACTATTGATAATGATCGTACTAAGACGGTTAAGCATGATGAGATTTCGGTTATTGGAAATGATCGAACTAAAACGGTTAAAAATGATGAAAACTCAACGATTGAAAATGATAGAAATAAAATAGTAAATAATAATCAAACAGAGACTATTGCTAAGAATAAAACAACAGAAGTTGGGAAAAATCATCTTGAAACGGTAATGGGGAATATGACCATTAACGTGGATAAAGATTTAAAAGAAAGCATAAAAGGAAAATATAGCGAAGATGTTACTAAAGAATACGACTTACATGCCAAAACAATCACTTTGGATGCTGATGAAAAAATAGTCATCAAAACTGGCTCTGCCCAAATTGTAATGAAGAGTAATGGTGATATTACTATCAGTGGTAAGAATATCAACGTGAAAGGGTCAGGTAATGTTGTACTTAAAGGAAGTAAGGTTCTGTCTAATTAATTATGATCTATAAAACAACGGAACCTGAAACCGAAACTTTAGATAATGAATATCGCATTGCTGCAGGTGAAATCATTATTGGTACATTGGTGTCTATTGATGACAATGGACAAGCATTAGTGGATTTTGCACAAAACCCACAAGGCTCACCGATTCAAGCGATAAGTACAACACCAGTCACACATCAACAAGTGTCTCGCCAAGTTGCTTTGTTATTTAATCAGGGAGACTTAAGTCAACCAATTATCATGGGATTGATTCATAGCCCATTACAAGCCATGTTAGAAAATGCTAGTGAAGCGATTGAAACTGAAAAAGTTGAGCTAGCAGGCGATATAAATATTGATGATGTTAAGGTTGAAGGTGGAAAAGTGACATTTGAAGCGCAAGAGGAGATGGTGTTTAAGTGTGGTGAGTCTAGCATTACCTTAACTAAAGCTGGGAAAATTATGATCCGCGGTAAATACCTCCTAAATCGTTCAAGTGGCGTAAACCGCATTATGGGCGGATCAGTTCAGGTAAACTGAGTCTACAAGGTAAAGTACGCTTATGCTTCAAATCAATAATACAACCCCCTTTGCAGCAGAAATTGCTACTTTCCCTAATGAACAAGGTATTGATTCACTTTATGTGATTGTAAAAGCAAGCTTTATTATGGGGCAGCAATTGAGTCTGGCCGACGAGCAAATACCACCCCAAATGGGAGATGAATATTGGGCAGAGCCCGGTTTGTCGAGCATTAAACACCTGTCAGATTTTCATATTGGTAAAAGTAACACTGATATTATAATGCAAGGCAATGCGTGTGCGCCCCATCATCAAGCTGTTAAGCAATTAGATGTTCACTTATCGGTTGGAAAAGTCCAGAAAACGGTTCGTGTGTTTGGTGATAGAGTGTGGCAAGGTGATCAACCTTCATTACCAGTAGCGTTTCAATCTATGCCGTTAGTGTATGAACGCGCATTTGGTGGACAACATCAAGTTGATGCTACGAACCTGTTAACCGAAGAGCGAAATACCGTAGGGTGTGGTTTTGTAGGTAAGCGTAATAAGCAAGAGATGCAAGGTTTAGCTTTACCTAATATTGAAGATCCAAACCAATTGATTCAAAGTATCAAAGATAACCCCATGCCAGCTGGATTTGGGCCGTGTAATAATAACTGGTTACCACGTAGACAATGGGCGGGTACCTATGACGAACAATGGCAAACAACACGTGCGCCTTATTTACCGGAAGATTTTAATAAGCGCTTTTTAAATGCCGCACATCCTGATTTAGTTTATCCAGGTTACTTGCAAGGTGGTGAACCTATTATGATAAAGAATATGCACCCTGCAGGTGATATCTCTTTGAAAGTGCCACAAATAAAAATGGCATGTCATGCTAAGTTAAGTAATAAGCGGTTCCCTCTTAAACTCAATATTGAAACGTTAACTTTAGAGCCAAATAAACAGCTGTTATCAATGGTGTGGTTAGCACCTTTTGAATGTGACAAAAACTTATTAAAAGTAAATGAAATCGAAATAAAACTTTCTCGATAAGGATTAGATAATAATATGGCACAGACAACTTTTGCAAATACGCGCGGTATTGCTCATAAAGGCAGTGGTGGTAAAAGTATCGTTTTTCCTGATGTGTGTTTAACACAAATTGGTAATGCTGTAGTGCCTATTCCCTACCCGAATATTGGCAAGTCTGCTGACACTGATAAAGGCCCCAAATCAGTAAAAACTGATGGTAAAATGCCAATGGTAAAAGGGGCTATTTATAAAAAGAGTACTGGGGATCAAGCGGGAAATAAAAAAGGCATTATCAGTGGAAAAATAAAAGCGGAGTGTGAATTTATGATGTATTCCTTTGATGTTAAATTTGAAGGAAAGAATGCCTGCCGTATGGGCGATCCCTTGTTTCATAATAAAAAAAATATTATGGGTTGAGTAGTAATTGATGCAAGAGTTAAGTATTCCCGATTTTTTACATAAACAGCCTGTTTATCGTGACATTTACGAGCAGTATTGTACCGACGCCTCATTTTTATGGTTGTTACGCTCTATTGCTATCGAACAACCACACTATAATCGAGCGGATATTGCTGCTTTAGAAAAACGCATAGATGCTCAGATAAATGGTTTAACGAGTTCAGTGGATATTGCTTGGTCGATTTGTAAAGAGTCACTTGAATTAGAAGAGCCTGGCGAAGTTTTTACTGCGATGGTTGTTGCCTTGCGCAGTCATGAGGCGACTAAAATACAGCAAGCAGTAGAGGTTGGTCTAAAGTCAGAGTCGAATACAGCCGCTTTAATCTCTGCAATGGGTTGGGTACCTTCTGAGATAGCAGGCCCATGGATAGATCGCTTCTTAAATGGTAAAAATATGCAGCATAAATTATTAGGCCTTGCTGTATGTAGTATTAAACGCCAAGACCCTGGAGTGTTACTTAACCAAATATTTTTAAGACAAGAATGTCTAGATTACGAAGCTTTATATGCAAGGGCATTACGCTTAGTAGGCGAGCTTAGGCGACAAGACTGTATGCCTGTATTACAAGCTGCACTTGAACATGAAAATAATACTCTTCGGTTTTGGAGTAATTGGTCTTCAGTGCTACTCGGTAACACGACTTCATTACAGCAGTTAAAGCCATTTGTATTTGATAATGACAGCCCCTTTCAACAAATTGCAATTCAACTGGCTTTTCGAAAATTAAATATAGAGCAAGCAAGGTTATGGATTTCTGAGTTAGCAAACGATGAAAGCTATCAAAGAGTAGTCATAAAAGCGACGGCAGCACTAGGTGACCCGCATGCTGTTAACTGGCTTATTCAACAAATGACGAAACCTAAACTTGCTAAAATTGCCGCGGAAGCTTTTGTATTTATTACGGGGGCTGATTTAGATAAGCATGGCTTAGTGGCACCAGAGCCTGTCATTCATCCTCTTCAACCAGATGATGAGAGTGAAAATGATGATGTGAGTTTAGACGAAGATGAAAACTTACCTTACCCCGATCAGCAAAAAGTGATGGCGCTTTGGAGGGCTCACGGGCAACAATTCTTGATAGGTCAGCGCTATTTGTTAGGTAAAATGATCTCAGGCGAATGGCTTAAAAATGTTGTTCGTAACGGTACACAACGACACCGCCATGCAGCCGCTATCGAGTTAGCTTTAAATGTCCCAAACATTCCCTTTCCAAATACTAGGGAAAAGGTAAATTAGATGAATAGCGATAAAAAGTTATATATTGCAGGTATTGGTATGATTAGCTCAATTGGTGGTGATACGGCTATGACTACTGCTGCTGTTGAGGCTGGTATCAGTGGCTATCAGCTTTCTGATTTTGATAGCCATACTGGCGAACCTCTAACATTGTCTTTAGTTTCAGAGGATATTTTTGGTGAAATTGAAATTAAAACGGGGCTAAAACTTGATCAAGGTAATCGCTTTAATATGCGCCATGATCGAATCACGATTATGGCAACTATAGCTTTAAAAGAAGCATGCGCAAACCTCTGTAGTGATAAAGCAGTGCCCTTTATTATGGCTCAAAGCGAGTACTCCTATGATAAAACGGACTTAAGTTCATTAGTTGATAATCTTGCTAATAATGCACCTCCTTGGATAGATAGCAAGCTGACTAGAACTTTAAACTCAGGTCGTGCAGCTGGTATTGAAGCGATAGATATGATTTTTAACTATTTATATGATTCTGAGCATGACTATTTTATTGTCGGTGGTAGTGATAGCTATTTTGATGATGCACTGCTTAGTCAATTAGATGGAGAGGGGCGTTTATTGTATTTAAATAATGCGGATGGATTTGTTGCCGGTGAAGGCGCCACTTATTTAGTCTTAACAAAAAAGCCAGAATTAGCGTTGGTAAAAAACAAGCAGGTAGTCGCATTGTCGCCACCAGGAATATCTGAAGAGAAAGGGCATTTAAAAAGTAAGCTTCCCTATAAAGGAGAAGGCTTAGATGCTGCTTTTAAAGCTGCGCTTATTAATCAACCTCCAGAATCAGTTTCTGAAATTTACAGTAGTATGAATGGTGAGAATCATTGGGCGAAAGAGTTAGGGGTGGCGCAACTGCGTAACAAACAATATTTAGCAGAACAAGTTACTATCAATCATCCCGCTGAATGTTATGGTGATATTGGCTCTGCAACTGGTCCTATGTTAATCGCGTTATCAGCTGAAAACCTCTGGGCTAGAAATACGCAACACTGGCATCTAGTATACAGCTCTTCCGATATTACTAAACGGAGTGCTATTGTAGTTGAAACAATTCTGGTTAATAAATCACTATGAAAGCTTTGTAGAGAAGGATATTTAAATGACGGAAATATGTGAAAAAGTGGCCATCGCAACTCCGCCAAAAGCAGAGAAGGAGCCAGAGGAAAAAGAGAAAAAACCTATTAAAGTTCGCTTAGCTATTTTTTTTGATGGTACGTTGAATAATAGAACTAATATTGAGGCAAGAGAACAAAATACTCAACACTATCTTGATCATACTAAAGCTGGCAGTAGTTTCGAAAATGGTCGAACTAATGTGGCTATCATGGAAACGCATATGAAAGAAGAGGTACCTAGTGAATATGATCTTTATAAAAGTATGTATGTCCCTGGGCAAGGTACCTTTGATCTAGAAGGTGACAGTTTATGGGGTTATGCCTTAGCGATCGGTGATTCAGGTGTGCCTGAGAGAGCTAAATTAGGTGTACAAAAAGCCTTATCAGCATTAACTGGTTTTGATTCTAGTGATTTTGATCCTGAAAAACATTATTTTGAAAAAATTACCATTGATGTGTTTGGTTTTAGTCGAGGGGCCGCAACAGCTCGCTATGCAATTTATTTATTGTTGAAAGATAAAAATAGCTTGGCTAAGCGTTTAGAAGCGTTTGGCTATGAAGTCGATGAGAGTGTTGTCGAGGTTGGTTTTGCTGGTATATACGATACTGTTTTATCTTATTTGGCCAGCCAGAAGTTTAAATCTTCGAATAACCGTTTAGAGCAAACCGCACATAAATATGCAAATAAAGTTTTACACTTAGCATCCGCTGAAGAGCACCGAGCTGACTTCCCATTACATAATATTAAAGCCTCGAAGTGTAAAGGTGGAGAAGAGTACTACCTTCCTGGTGTGCACTCTGATGTTGGTGGTAGTTACAATAAAGCAGATCCATCTAAAGAGCTTATGTTGACCAATAGTGAAGATCTTACCCTTAATAAGGGCACACTCTGGAAAATGGAGGCAGATAAAAAATGGCTTATTGAGCAAGGTTGGTATCGTGGTATACCTGATGTACGTGATGAAGCTGTTATTAAATCTGAGGCCCGGACTAAAATCCGGACAATGGAAAAACAGAAAAAATACCATATTGCCATAAGAGATGGGGAGTTTACGATCAACTGTTACTTTAGACCTAACAATCAATATCATATGGATGTTGTTTTTGCCTACGCAACACTTGATGTTGAGCGAAGTGGCATTCATAGTGCTTTTTCTAACATCCCCCTTAAGATTATGGCGGACTATGTTGAAAAAGAGCCCAAACTAGCTATTAAACCAAAAATGAAGAGCCGAGCAGATCAAATTATTAAAAATTCTAACTTAGAAGTATTGGAAAATAAGGTTCTTGAATATGTTGGCAAGAAACCTAGTGATTCTAAAGCCGAAGACTGGATTGCTGAAGGTGATGCATTAAACGACTTTTTAAAAGATTACAGACACAAACATTTAAATTTCTCGGCAAGGCGTGGTATTGGCTATTCGCCAAGAATCAAAGATGGAAAGCGTACAAGGTTTATTTATGATGCGTAGCTATATTCGAGCAGTTTTATCATTTTTATCAATTACTTTGTTAACGGGATGTGTAATGAATAGTGAACCAAAATATACTTGGGGAGCGCAGAAAAATGGACCGAAGGGGTTTCCTGTAGAAATATTATCCGGTACTTTGCTCTTTAAGGGGGAGAAAAGGGGAGTTTATGTTCCTGATGGGCCATCTGATGGAATATGGAGTAAAGGGTTCGCAGATCATCTGGATGTAGAGTATGCATTACCGGATAGATTAGAGGTTACCTTTTACTCATATTTTGAAAACCAGACCTATCATGGGGTATTTGACTTACCCTATGAGCAAATGGTTGAACTTTATCAGTGGGGTGAAGATAACCCATTTAAACGGTTAAAGTTTGAGTTACCACAGTTTAAAAAAATTGTGGTAGGTGTTGCCCCTGGAGGAACGGTGGCTGCTTGGGTTACTGGTCCTGCAGAGCAACGAGAGATACTTTTCGCGCAAGCTGAAAAAATTGATCTTAGCCTTTCGAGAGTTTTTGATATTCCATTTACGTCTGAGGAAGAGGGCGAAGCCTTTCGAGTTAAGGTGTTAAAAGAGGATGTTGGAAATGAGCATTATCAGCAGGTGATGGCCGAAGGAGTTCCATTTGATATTTGGCAGCGTTATCGAAAATTGTTTTCTTGGAAAATTATTGGAAATGGAGAGTTAGCATTTACGGATGTTCATGCAACTCATGTGAACGGGTTTAGAAGTCATGTTCGCTACGATTATACGAAAGCCATAGAAGCGCCTGCTCCAAGATTTATAACGTTTTATCATGGACCTAAGTTATATGAATTAATTTTTGATGAATATGAAACCATTAAAGCCTTTGAACTATTGTCTGCAATAGAAGGGCTTAGCCCGGAAGAAGCACTTATTCATATTGAGGTAATACCTAAATTACCTAAAGAAGCTAGCTTGGTGAGAATATATAATGCTAAAAAGTCTATTGAGTTAAAGAGTGCTTCCTATGCTGAATCAGCGAAATAAGCGCAAGAAAAATTTGGTTAATGCTTTTTTATTATTTACGTACGTTTTTGTGGTAATAATATTAGGAGTTGCTTGGGGAGGCACTGCTCAATTAATTCTTACGCTCATTGCTGTAATAGGTACTTTCGCTTTGTTAATGTATGGGCATGGTATTAAAGGCTCGTTTGCTAACGCCAATGCACAAGAGAAGAAAGCACTTGAACGGGTTGCTATAGTAAAAGGAGTCAAGTGGGCTGGTGGGTATAGTTTAGTATTATTATTTAGCTATTGGATAATTAATTAGTTCCCGCTCCCTTAAGTTATTATTTCATTGACTTACCACCGAGTAACCATATTCCATTGGTGTTTTACCTCTGGTTAAAGCCTGGGTATAGGAACTTATAGAGGAGGGTGAGCTTCAGATAACCGCTGAAAATACGATAAAAAGAAGCCGAATGGGGTAGCAGCTAAAGATTAGTTAAATAATTTTTTAAAGCATCGAAATGAAGCATTTAAACTTTTTGGCTAAGTGCTTGATAGAATATTGTAGTTGTAAAGTGAATTTGGTTACCTCACCATAACTTTTTAGGCCATAAAGGTGGGTGAATGTAGCAAAGAGAAAGTGCGTAAGCCCCCGGCAAAAAACTTTAAACTTTGCTTTAAAGATGAAAGCAAACAAGAGTATATATGAGCCAACTTATCAGGCAGAAAAAGATTACCGATTTTAACCTAATACGTACGGCTAGCATTCGCCTTGTTTATGGTGCAATGATTGCCTTTTATGTTGCCTATTTAGTAGAAGAGCCGTTTAAATACCAAATTGCTTATATCGCAATATTTGTAGCTATATCCCTATTAAGTGATTATTTCGCCGCTAATAGTAAAGCGTCGGCAGAGGTTTCAATCAAAGACAACCAGTTTAAGCTGATGGATGTAGAGATTGATATTGCCATGCTCGATGAAATTTTATATTCGCAAACTAAGCGCTTTGAACACACCATTAGATTTCGCTTTTCAAATGATACCTATCGAGATTTTGAGTTGTCATCTCCTGATTTAATCGAAGACCTGCGCTTCTATCACTTTCTTGTAGAGAACAAGTTGCCAGTCAAAATGTTAGATAATGATGATAGGCTAATTTAATTTTTCACCAATAAATAATACCAATGACACTAAATAGCTAATCTATCTGGCTGGTTAAAACAAATTACTTCAGCGTTGAAAATTTTAAACACATACTTAATATAATTGATATAACAAGCAGGTAAAACGGATTTTCATTACTTCGTTTGAACGAACTGCATAATATTTCATGGTGTGCATACCATAAAGAGAACAGGGAAAACCGATGAGTTTTATTAAAAAAATATTCAGTGGAAGAAGTAATAAAAAAAATAAACAAGCCTCCAAAGAGGTTGAGCCTAGTGATGTTAAAAAAACTGAAACTAATGCTAATGAAGCGGTTTCCAGCGACGCTGAGTCACAAGAAGCGTTAATTAAGGTACATGATGAATACGGTCGTGAAATGCAAATTGGAAAGCAGGAGTGGTTAAATAATGTTTTATTAGGGAATTTAGATAAAAATCGAGATAACCCTGATGAACTTTATAATCTCATCATATCTGCCCTGAATGATGGTTTTGAAGCGCACATTCAAGATGCGAGTGCACGCCTTTATGAAATAGATCCAATTAAAGAACGTGGTGCGTGCATTCATGGCATCGTATTAATGAAAAATAAACAATTAGATGAAGCCGAAAAAGTGCTCAAAGAAACGATGAGTATTGTCGGTCAATCAGGTGTGTTATTAACTAACCTAGCGAAAGTATATGCAGAGCGTAATGAGCATGCGTTAGCGGAAACAGTACTTTGGAGTGCTTTAGAAGCCGATCCGAATCAAGATAATGGGCTGGACTGGTATGCCGTTATTCACCATGAGCGTCGCGGAGAAGCCGCTTATATAGAAGCACTGAGAAAAGTCAGTAAACTCCCTGGGGCTTGGCGACCTCAATTATGGTTAGCACGTGAGGCACTTAAAAAAGGTGAAAAACAGGTCGCACTCTCTTTTTACGAAGAGATATTTAGGATTCTCCAACAGCCTGATTCACAAGTATTACAACAGATAAGTGGCGATTTAGGACAAAGTGGACATATTCAAGAGATTATTACTGTTGTATTACCTCACTTTGTTATTGAACATCACGGGTTCTCAGTTGCGAATAATCTCATCAAAGCATTTGTTGAATTAAAAAGGTATCCAGAAGCTAAGTCATTGGTTGAAGCACTTTTTGCCTATAATCGACCTGATTGGAAAGAGGGGTTAACTTACTGGATGACAGAATTAGATAATTTAATGGGAGACTATGGGCCTGTCGAAGATAAAGAGCCACCTAAGCTGGCATTGATGCCTGTTAATCAACCTATTTGGTTACATAAGCTAAATGCAACAGAGCATATTATCCCTCAAAAGAGTGAAAAACCATTTACGATACTGACAACATCGGGTAGTTGTTCTATTGCTGAAAATCATGATCAGTCAATGAAACAAAAAACCAATGAAGAGGGAAGTATATGTCGTGGTATTGCTTTATCTTTCTGCGATAAATTGAATATGGAAAGTAGTGCGCAAGCCTCGATGTTGGTGCCCATTATTGAAGATGCTGGCTTTGTTTTTTTCGGGCAACGTTATGAGGAAAGTTGGGCTACTCAGTTAGTTAATCACTCACCTTGTGATTTGATTATATTGCCACACCTTTACGCAGAATCTAGCCCATGGAAATTGGAATTACGTCTCTTTGACCCAGCTGACACTTCTCTTGTAAAAACAATCACTAAAGAGTTCTCTGCTGATAAGCCCTCGCAGGCATTAAAGGAGTTAATTGAGGAAACATACCATTATATTACCGATAACTATGCCATTAATATTGCGGATTCTTCTCCTAACCTTGCTCAAATATCCCCACAATTATTTGCTCATTATGTCGATGCGAATGAAGTCTGTTTAGCCTTATCTTTAGCTTGTAATGTAGAAGATGGTGCGAGCACCTTATATGGCGAAAGAAATATTTTCGATAAACTATTAACGCTTGCTCTTGAAGAGCCTAATAGTGATATTCATAAGCTGATGCTTGTTTCTGCTATGTCTAAAAACAAAGCATACGGTTCAACAATTTACCAAGAGTATGAAAAGAAAGTGAAAAAGTTAGTCGCAACGCAGCACTCTGGTTGCGACACCTCTAAAGTCTTGGAAAAGGCATTATGTGATATTTATGGCAATAAAGATGAGGAGGATAGATTGGGAGTACCTACAAGTTGAAGTAAAATAACTCGCTGTTTTTAAATAGGATAGATCCAAGGTAATCAAAATCTAAACATCGACCCTTAGGATTCATTTGCGAGAGGGGATATTTTAGGTATAACTTTAAAGTCAGTTGCTTGGCGTATTTAATCTAAGGGGGGCAAGTCTTTTACATCAGAAAATGTAATGAATATAATTGGTGAACCAGATGATAAGCGTCCATATTGTAATTCTGATTACGTTTCTACTCGTCCTCCCTATGTTTTAGTTGGACGTTTAGACAGAGCATCGAGGGCATATAAAAATGTTCTGTAATCACTATCTTCTATAACTAAATGGAAAAAGAACCAAATTAGCGAAGGTTGTTATACGTCTTCTCGTGTAAAAAGTACTTTAATATTAAATTAGGAGTTAAGAATGTTCTACGTAATAGGCTGTAAGCCAATAATTCGTGAAGATGGTGGCGCTGTTTTAACTCTGAATAATGCCTTTAAGCTAGCTGGTCTAAGGTTATGGAAAACAGGCTCACCAATAAAAAATGAACGGAAGAGCAATGTACCTAACCCTGTTGAATTAGATTTCGATGCGCATTGCAGTTTTGATGGTTTACCCAGAGAGATTGTAGATGTAGGTATCCCTGTTATGTCTAAGCGTTTATGTGACGTTTTGAAAAAATAGGTGTTGATAGTTTGGAGTTATTTCCAGCAAAATTAAAGAATAATCAAACTGGTCAAGTGGATTTCAGGAAAAATAGGTGGCGACGAATCTATCACTTAATATTACATGCCTTCTATCTGTACCACTACAGTCAGCTACCGAGGTTTAATGTACTTTAAAATTAGTATATTCCAATTACCTTTCTAAATTATCCTTGCAAGTATTATTTTTATGATACTTAGCAAATCTGCTTGATGATTTATGCAGTAAAATAGCTGTTTAAGTAGACAACGAAATAATTATTGGGGTTTCATATCTTTCCTATTTAAATCAGCAGTTCAAGTTGATGTGAATAAAATCATAGATACAACCTTGAAGACTTTAATAAATGAAATAAGAGTGGCCAACTTTAGTTGTTCACTCTTATTGTGAAGACTAATTTTAGCTAATAAAACTGACCTTAATTAACTAAAGATGTTGCACGGATGTATGTGTTTTTAACAAGTCTTATTTGTGCCCACCTCTCATAAATGCCATTTATTTTTACTGTTTAACCTTTACCTTTAATAATAAACAGATAAAAGATGTATCGAGTTTTTTACCTTAACTCTATAAATTTAAGCGTTTTTTTAGTGTTTTTACGATTTAAGCTTTTCTGGCTAAGCATTCTTTAGATTATGACAAATTATTCAGAGGCGTAAGTTTCTAAAAAACTTTAACTATAGTGATTAAATATAAGGTCTTATCGACTTCTGTTTTTAAGGAATGAACTATGTATCAAAAGCTAAACCTATCTACACAACTTAACGTCGCGTTTGCCATTATTTTAGTGTTATTGAGTATTGTTTCTATCGTTGCTTACAAAGGGTTAGATAACGGTTTCAATAACTTTAAGGAGTATCGAGGCCTAGCTCGTGATACTAACTTAGCTGGTCGCCTGCAGGCCAATATGTTAATGGTTCGTCTTAATGCTTTAAAATACCTAAAACTTCCAACGGAGCAGGTGTTAGACGAATATCACCAGCGCTTTGAAAAAATGGAAAGCTTTCTCGATGAAGCAAAAGTTGAAATACAAAACCCTGAACGTGCTCAAAATGTGCAAGAGTCAACGAGCTTAGTAAAAGAGTATAAAGATGGATTTGAAGAGGTTGTTAAGCTAATTGCCTACCGTAATAAAATTGTAGAGAATGAGTTAAATCCTACTGGTAAAAAAATGCGTCAGCTGATCAGTAATTTACGAGAGTACGCTAACGATGCGGGTTTAGAATCAACGCAATACGCGATAGCTAAAGCTTCTGAGAATGTATTATTAGGGCGACTATATGTGATTAAATACTTAGTGACCAATTCGGAAGAAGATTATAAGCGTGCGAAGCTAGAGTTAAAAGATATTCTAATAAATGATAGAAAAAGCTTAGAGGGCCTATTTTATGCCGATGAGCCAAAACAAATATTAAGCCAGTTTGACAAGTTATATGAGAAATATATAAAAACGATTGATGATGTTCACCGCACCATTGTTGCCCGTAATAGTATTATCAATAATACGCTCAATCGAGTTGGCCCTATCGTTGCTAACAAAATTGAGGCTGTAAAGTTATCAGTAAAAAGTGATCAAGATAAACTTGGTCCGCAAGCGCAAAATACAGCACAAAGCTCTATCTCTATTGTTACCTATACAGCACTATTTAGCCTATTCACTGGAATTGTCCTTTCTCTATTTATTACCAAAATGATTAAGAAACCCATTGGTGGGGAGCCTAAAGAGATTGCTAATATTACACAAAATGTTGCTAACGGAGATTTAACCTATGCATTCACTGACAGTGATAAATCGACGGGTATTTACCTTGCAGTTGCAGAGATGACCACTAAACTGCGCAAATTAATTGGTAGTATTGTGGAAACTGGCAATGATATCGCAGCCAATGCACAGCAAGCAAAAAGTGTGTCTCAGGAGACCAGTGAGGCAGCCGGCCTTCAAAAAGAGCGCACAACACAGGTTGCCACTGCAATTCAAGAGATGTCGTATAGCATTCAAACCGTAGTAAAACACGCATCTGAATCTGCTGAAGCAACGCAAGATGCAAAAAGAAAAGCCGAAGATGGAAAAATGGTGGTAGATGATACTATCCAGTCGATTCAGCATTTAGCAGAGCGTGTAGAGCAATCGGTTGATGTTATTCAATCCTTAGAAAAAAATTCATCTGAAATTGATTCTGTCGTCGAAGTTATTCAAGCAATTTCCGAGCAAACTAACTTACTGGCTTTAAATGCAGCGATTGAAGCTGCACGTGCTGGCGAACAAGGTCGAGGCTTTGCCGTGGTTGCAGATGAGGTTAGGGGGCTTGCTCAACGAACGAAAGAGTCGACCAGTGAGATTCAAAAAATGATTCAGTTATTGCAATCGGGAACAAGTGAAGCGGTTAAAGTGATGAATGAAAGCCAAGTGGAAGCTCGAGATACCGTTGAAAAATCTCAAACAACAGGGGATGCGTTAGACAGTATCTTAGAAACAATCACTCATATCAATGATATGAATACGCAGGTGGCGACAGCCGTTGAAGAGCAAGCGGTGGTAGCAGAAGAGATTAATAATAATATAACGGCAATCAATGATTCTGCAGAGGTGACTGCAAGTGGGGCAAACCAATCATCCAATGCAAGCCAGTCTTTAGCTGATTCCGCTAAACATTTACAAGATATCGTTGGCGGATTTAAACTAAAATAATCTTTTAATTTAACCAACTCCCTTACCTCATAAACCATGAATATGATTGTCGTGGTTTATGAGGGGGGGGGAATTTTACAACATGAGAGGTTGTTTTTACGCGGAAATTATTTGCTAGTTATCACCACTAGTAAGTCAAAGTAACATCAATAAACCGGCCTTTTCTGTTTATATTTTCTTTAATCGTCCTTAAAACTCTAAACCTACCTAGATAGTGTTATAAATTATTTAGGGTGATCTGTATTCATTGTAAACCACTAGGTACAAGTTAACTAAGGTTAAATCTATCTCACAGACTTAGTAACATGCAATGCCCAATCATTGTAAATAGCACCTCTTTTCATTAGATTCCTCTATAAACTCATGCCAAAAATAAGTACCTTTTTTATAAGGGTTTTATGCAATAAATTGAATTTTCACGGAGGAAAAACTATGTTCAACAAACAGATAAAAAATACGCTATTTGTAGCATCTTCGCTGTTACTTGTGAGCCAGTCGGTGTTCGCTTCACCGATGTACGTAACTTGGGATGAAGCAAATGGCGGTAATGGGCATCACTATGCACTCACTGAGTTATCATCAGATTGGCTGAACGCTGAGCAACAATCAATCGCGGAAGGCGGCCACTTAGTGGCAATTAATAGTGCTGCGGAGCAGCAGTTTCTCAACGATACCTTTTTAAGTAGTGGCGACATTTTACCTTTTTGGATCGGCTTAACAGATAAAGATGCAGAGGGGGATTTCATTTGGTCAAACGGTGATGATGTGACCTTTACTAACTGGAAAGCGGGTGAGCCAAATAACTATCAAAATGAAGATTACGCAGTAATGAACTGGGATTTCGCAAGGGGGCAAGGGATTAAGGGGACATGGAATGATGTGCCTCTGCAGGGAACAACGGGTTTTGGTGGCAGCAGTAATGGGCAATATTACGGTGTCATTGAGATTAGTAGTGCCAGTGTACCGGCGCCTGCGGGGCTGGCATTAATGTTATTCGCTTTATGTGGTTTGGGTTTCTCGCGTAAATTTAAAAAGGTATAAAAGAGAGCGATGTTGGCTCCAAATGCACACTCATTTGGAGTTTTTTATCGCTATTACCTTTATGAATACTGTTATTTAGCTATCTGAAACAGTTGTGATAATACAGCTCAATAATTGTGTTTCAAGTCGCTTATCGAGTTGTTGATTGATAATTTCAATTCGACTTTCTAAGCATTGCTCTAGTGCTATTTCGGTAAACCTATCTTCTGTCGCGTTATAGCCAAATAAACCTTTATCGGTGATAAACACCGCTTTTACACGTTGCACTTTTAGCTTATTCAAAAAAGTGAACAATTGCTGGTGGTTAAACATTATTTTTGCTGAAAAGCGCCAACCAATGCTAACAAAGCCTTCTCCCTTATTCTCTGCTTTAATGTAACCACAGTCAGGAAAATCCAGCTCAGATGCTAATCGCTTTTCTGTGTTGTGATGGTGATGAGAATGGCTATTACGCACCTCAATGTTGCTCTTTCCGCTGAGCTGTTGAATATCGATATTACCTTGCTGAGCATAAATAAGTTGCGCATCGGTTTTACCATGAAGTGTCATGTACTCGTTTAATCTTAATTTGTCTTCATCTTGATATAAATCGCTTTTATTCGCGACGATGGTATCGGCAATGGCAATCTGCTGGTTAAAAGTCTCATGTTGGGTATAGCGTTGATCTTTTAAATTACGTGCATCCACTAAGGTTAAGGTTTTTTGTAAGCAAAGCGTGTGTTGATAGTGCTCACTGGTGAGCAGTTGCAGGATCTCTTTAGGGTGCCCTAAACCGGTTGGCTCAATTAATAGGCGATCTGGTTTTGCTGTTTTTAATAATTGGTTTAATGCAATTTTCATCGGTACGCCAGCAGCGCAGCACATACAGCCTCCCGGTACTTCGCGTATGAAAACACCTTGTTCAGCGGTTTGTTGCCCTGCAATCAAACTGCCATCAATACCAATTTCTCCAAATTCATTAACTAACACTGCCCAGCGCTCTGTGAGCGGTTTATTTTTTAGAAACTGTAAAATAGCTGATGTTTTACCAACACCTAAAAAACCAGTGATGATATTCGTTGGTACACTTTGGATAACTTCTTTTTTATTATTCATCTACTTATCTTTATAGTTAAACATTAATGTTATAATGTAACATTAATGTTAGTGCCTGATAAACAATGAACATTGTTTTTTAATCGCCCGCAAATTAAAGAAGCAAACATCTAGGGGAACTGGATGAGTACTTTACATTTTTTGTTTTAATACCAATTCCGCTAATATAGTGATCAAATATTACACAGGAAAAAGTAGTTAGTTCAAGGCAAAATTGATGTAAATGGTTGTTCCCTTTGCGAAATTTTTAACGCTGAAATAGCTTCTTTTAACCAGTAAGGTTGATCAGTTATTTAGTGGATTTGGTATAACCTCTTGATAGGATGAGTGTCTCTTTTACACTAAACTAGATGTTAAAACGTACTTGAAGGGAGAGAAGAAAAGATGATATATAAAGGAAGTTGCCACTGTGGAGCCATTCAGTTTGAAGTAGAAGCACCTGAAAATATTGACGCTGATTATTGTAATTGCTCGATTTGCAAAAAATCAGGGTTTCTTCATTTGATTGTCCCATTGAGCAAATTCAAACTGCTTAAAGGTGAAGATGAAATATCTACCTATCGCTTTAACTCAGGTATTGCAGCGCATACGTTTTGCCGTCATTGTGGCGTAAAACCTTTCTATACCCCGCGCTCTAATCCTGATGGAATAGACGTTAATCTCAATTGCTTAGATACCGTCCCACATTGTATACAAGTCAGCGATTTTGATGGTCAAAATTGGGAAGCGAACGCCGCGAGTTTAGCGCATAAAAGTAAAGAGTAAGTAGATTGTTTCAATGGCGATTAGTTAATAAAAAGGTCGCTTAAAGCGACCTTTTTCGTATGTTTGTCTTTTATGAAATACGTTTGTATTTAATACGATGTGGTTCAGTGGCTGCTGCACCGAAGGTTTTCTTTAACCATGCTTCGTAATCCGTATAGTTACCTTCATAGAAGTTAACTTGACCTTCATCGCGGTAATCGATGATATGCGTCGCAATACGATCTAAGAACCAGCGGTCATGTGAGATAACCATTGCACAACCTGCAAAACTAAGTAGCGCATCTTCCAATGCACGGAGTGTCTCAATATCTAAATCATTGGTTGGCTCATCGAGTAATAATAAATTACCACCTGATTTAAGCAGTTTAGCAAGGTGTAAACGGCCTCGCTCACCCCCAGATAGATTACCAACGATTTTTTGTTGATCTGTACCTTTAAAATTAAAGCGTCCTAAATAAGCACGACTTGGAATCTCAACGGTGCCGATTTGAATAATGTCACTGCCACCCGACACTTCCTGGAATACAGATACTGAATCGTCCATATGGTCACGGAATTGTTCAACACTGGCCATCTGCACTGTTTCACCGATCTTAATGTCACCAGCGTCAGGCGTTTCAGCACCGCTTAGCATTTTAAATAGCGTTGATTTACCTGCACCATTGGCACCGATAATGCCCACAATAGCACCTTTGGGAATACTAAAGCTTAAATCGTCAATCAATACACGACCATCAAATGATTTCTTCAAGTTTGTAACGTCAATAACTTGATCACCTAAACGCTGACCCGTTGGGATGAATAGTTCATTGGTCTCATTACGTTTTTGGAAGTCTTGGTTATTAAGTTCTTCAAAGCGAGATAAACGTGCTTTGCTTTTAGATTGACGTCCTTTCGCATTTGAGCGAACCCACTCTAGCTCTTTCTCAATTTGACGTTGGCGAGCTTTCTCTTTTGATGCTTCTTGTTTCAAACGCTCATCTTTCTGCTCAAGCCATGAAGAGTAGTTACCTTCCCATGGAATGCCGTAACCACGGTCAAGCTCTAAGATCCAACCTGCTACATTATCAAGGAAGTAACGGTCATGGGTAATTGCCACAACGGTGCCTTCATAGTCATGTAAGAAACGCTCCAGCCATGCAACTGATTCTGCGTCCAAGTGATTGGTTGGCTCATCGAGTAGTAACATATCTGGTTTTTCAAGTAATAAACGACACAATGCAACACGGCGACGTTCACCACCTGAAAGGACTTTTACAGGTTGCTCCCAAGCAGGTAAGCGAAGTGCATCGGCCGCACGCTCTAATTGGTTTTCAAGGTTATGACCATCATGCGCTTGGATAATATCTTCCAATTGACCCTGACGTTTAGCAAGTGCATCAAAGTCTGCGCCTTCTGCTGCGTAATCTGCATATACTTGATCAAGCTCGGTAAGTGCATTTTTAACTTCGCTCACCGCTTCTTCAACCACTTCACGCACGGTTTTTTCAAGATCTAAGACGGGCTCCTGCGGTAGGTAACCGATTTTAGTGCCCGATAATGCTTGCGCCTCACCTTCATATTCTTTATCAACACCTGCCATAATTTTTAATAGCGTTGATTTACCAGCACCATTTAAACCTAATACGCCGATTTTCGCGCCGGGGAAAAAACTTAATGAGATATCTTTTAAGATTGTGCGCTTTGGTGGGACCACCTTGCTCACTCGATTCATGGAGAAAATAAATTTATCTGGCAATGCCATAGTAGAACCCTTTATTTTTGAAGGAAATGAAACTAAGTGGCATTTTAAGTTAAAGGGGTAGGGCAAGCAAATAGGTTTGAATTAATTGTGTGGAGTAGCTTGTATTTGATCCTATCTTGCTTCATTCTCGCCGGAATTTGATTACACTATGCAACTTTTTTGATGGCTATCATATATTGAGCACTAACTTGAACTGTATCGCTTTGCTTATCCAGAACTGAGATTATTTAATGTCTAAAATTTTTATTATCGGTTTACCCCGTACCGGCACGACCAGTATCAGTGTTGCCTTGCTCGGTTGCGGTTTTAAAGTGGCTCACACGGCATTTACCAAACAAGCCTTTGTACTGGCTGATGTCATTTCAGATGCGCCCTGTTTTTCTGACTATCCGCAGTTAGATGCTCTTTTTCCTGATTCTAAATTTGTTTATTTGCAACGAGACCTGACAAAATGGATCCCTTCGATGCAACGTCTTCTAAGCAAAATGGCGCCTCATCTGTTACCTAAAACAGGCCATTTTAGTCCTGTGTTGAAACGCAGTTTTGCGCAAACCTTTGCCACAGAAGACCCTCAACTATTAACAGAGTCTCATTTGACGGCCTGTTACCTGCGCCACGAACAACAAGTTGAAGCCTATTTTACAGGGCGACAAGATTTGTTGACGATTGATATCAGTGAGAAGAATAGCTTGCAGGCATTGATGTTATTTCTCGGCCTAACATCGGATAAACAGGCGCAATTTCCACACTTAAATAAAGGTACCCAAGTAGCGAATTGGAAAGCTTACAAACACGCTAATAAAATAAATAGCCACAGCGCAGGGCCGGATCATCGTCAGTTTTTTGATTATTAATAAGTTAAATTGAATGCATGCTGATGTTCACTGCAAGAGTGAGGCAGGCGGGTTTTTCATTATTAGAGATCATGAGCGCGTTGGTGATTTCTAATATTGCGCTACTGGGTTTAGCCACGGGACAAATTAAAGGTCGTTATTGGCTATGCAATATTTGTTCGCTATATTAATGGCGTAATTTAATACGGGGAGAATCAAGCGATGCGCTCCCTATCATCAACCCTCTCCGTTCTCAGTCAATGATGTCCTTGGTGTTCAATACAACAGGGTGATATTTAATATGATGTAAAATTTCCTTCCTATGAGCCTCTATTTCAGCAAACTTCATTTAAAAATTAATGAAATTATTCATTACCTATGAATATTTCTCATTATTATTGAAAATTTATTCATTTCATTTCCTCTATGCAAGGGGCGAAAGTTTGCGTAAAATGAGCTACATCAAAAAAATCATTAAATTTAACTGACTACCAGTTATTTCAATTAGGAGAAACGCATGTTTAACCGCGATATGAATATTGCAGATTACGATCCAGAGCTATGGGAATCAATGACGGGCGAAGTTCAACGTCAAGAAGATCACATCGAGCTAATTGCATCTGAAAACTACACAAGCCCACGTGTAATGGAAGCGCAAGGTAGTCAGCTTACAAACAAATATGCAGAAGGTTACCCTGGTAAGCGTTACTACGGTGGTTGTGAGTATGTTGATGTTGCTGAGTCTTTAGCGATTGAACGTGCTAAATCTTTATTTGGTGCTGATTACGCAAACGTACAGCCACACGCAGGCTCTCAAGCAAACAGTGCTGTTTACGCTGCACTTTGTAATGCTGGCGATACAGTATTAGGCATGAGTCTTGCTCACGGTGGTCACTTAACACACGGTGCTAAAGTAAGTTTCTCTGGTAAAACTTATAATTCAGTTCAGTACGGAATCAACCCTGATACAGGTATTCTTGATTACGCTGAAGTTGAGCGTTTAGCTGTTGAACACAAACCAAAAATGATTATCGCTGGTTTCTCTGCGTACTCAGGTGTTGTTGATTGGGCTAAATTCCGTGAAATCGCTGACAAAGTAGGTGCTTACCTCTTTGTTGATATGGCCCACGTTGCTGGTCTTGTGGCTGCGGGTCTTTACCCTAACCCAGTACCATTTGCTGATGTTGTTACAACGACAACGCATAAAACATTAGGTGGTCCACGTGGTGGTCTTATCCTTGCTAAAGCAAATGCTGAGATTGAGAAGAAATTAAACTCAGCTGTTTTCCCTGGTGGTCAAGGTGGCCCATTAATGCACGTTGTTGCAGCTAAAGCGGTTGCATTTAAAGAGTGTGCTGAACCAGAATTCAAAGCGTACCAAGAGTCTGTTTTAGCTAATGCTAAAGCGATGGTTGCTGTATTCCAAAAGCGTGATTACAAAATCGTTTCTAATGGTACTGAAAACCACCTTTTCCTTGTTGATTTAATCGCTCAAGATATCACGGGTAAAGAAGCGGATGCAGCATTAGGTCTTGCTCACATCACTGTGAACATGAACTCTGTACCAAACGATCCACGTTCTCCGTTTGTTACATCTGGTCTGCGTATCGGTACACCTGCATTTACTCGCCGTGGTGCAACTGTTGCTGATGCAACTGAGCTTGCTGGTTGGATTTGTGACATCCTAGATGTTATCAAAGATGAAGAAAAACTAGCTGCAACCATTGAAGCTGTTAAAGTAAAGGCTGCTGCATTCTGTAAAGCAAACCCTGTTTACGGTTAATCGCTAACGCGTTACTATAAAAAGCCACACTCTGTGTGGTTTTTTTTTATCTGGTGTTTGTTATATCCAACGAAATAATACTAATGGAATTAAAAAAGTGATTAGTCTTGATTGTTAAAATTTCGATAATATAACAATTATTTACGTTTTTTTGCCTGTATTAAGCCACTTTTATTGCTCAAAATTTAGATCATTTTTTCAATTCTTTTAGGATTATACCAAACGAAATAAATAGCGGGTCTAATTTACTGGTTGAAGCAACTTACCTCTTCGTTGAAACGTTCGTAAAAGGGAACAGCCATTTATGTTAAGTTTCGCCTTGATTTAAGTCACTTTTCCTGAGCAAAATTTAGACCACATACTTAATTCGATTGATATTATTCAACAATAAGGTTAACAGTGCATTTTTATAGAATACAATCAGAGCAAAAAAAGCAGGACTATCATCACTATTTGCAAGTGGTTGGAGGTTTATCCAACCTGTTTTCTGAATCTACGGCACCATATCTCTATTATCGCGCAGCTGAACGTATCTTTTGTCGTGCCTTTAATGCAGAAGATCTGTCACGAGGAGATGTCGCGATTGATGCGATGAAAAACGGTGTTGGCATTGGTCTTAAAACATTTTTAATAGGCAATCAAAAGTCTTGGCAAAAAGTGGCTGAGTTTAATCGTGATCGAAGTAAATATATTGACTTACCTACATTAGAGATGGTGAAAGAGGTTGCTCGTTTAAGAAATGCACGCATTAATTTTACGATAAGACTTTATCGATTAAAACGTGTTATTTATCATTGTGTGGTGCGAGACAAGGGAGTTTTCCATCTTTTTGAAGAGCCTATGCATTTGGTCGATATTGAAAATATCAAGCTGATTAATAATAACAGTAATTCAATTATTTTTACCGATGGTATTGCGGATTATAATTTTTCATTATCAAAGAGTACGTTATTAAAACGTTTTAATACATCCCACTATGCAGCAAGCTTTAACATTGATATCGCTGATGATCCTCTGTCTCAACTCAGTGAGCAAATGCGATTAACGACACAATTAAGCCCTAAATTAAAATCATTCGATACTATTTACCTTCCTCTGTATGGGCGTAATAAAACCGTCTTTGAGCGAAGTGGATTAAATCAATGGAATGCGAATGGCCGAAAACGCGATCCCGATGAGGTTTATATTCCCATACCAAGTTGGATTCATGATAAGTTTCCTGATTTTTTCCCTGAGCAAGATGTTCCATTTTCAGTTCGCTTACCTTCTGGGCAACGGTTGAGCTGTAAACTATGTCAAGCAGGGCGTAAAGCATTGATGTCTAATCCAAATGTTGATTTAGGTCGCTGGATTTTACGAAGTGTGTTACAACTTGAATATGATCAGTTAGTTAATTATTCACAATTACAAACACTGGGTGTTGATTCTCTACGCTTAGATAAAATAGCTGAAGGGGAATACCAGATTAATTTTAGTAAAATAGAAAGCTATGAAGAGTTTAGCGATTTGAATCGCTTTAAATAATAGATAAAAAGAGAGGCAGTATGTATTGTCCATTTTGTAGTGCACAGGATACCAAAGTTATCGATTCCCGTCTGGTCGCAGATGGCTCGCAGGTGCGCCGTCGTCGTGCTTGTAATGAATGTAATGAGCGTTTTACCACCTTTGAAAGTGCTGAATTATTGATGCCTCGTTTAATTAAATCTGATGGACGTCGTGAGCCCTTTGACGATGAAAAATTGTTAGTGGGTATTAATCGCGCCTTAGAGAAACGCCCAGTCAGTATTGAAGCGATTGAAGTGAGCGTGAATAAATTAAAAACGATTCTTCGTGCAACAGGTGAAAGAGAAGTTACTTCTAAAATGGTCGGTGAATTGGTAATGGATTTACTAAAAAGCTTGGATAAAATTGCTTATATCCGTTTTGCATCTGTTTATCGCTCTTTTGAAGATGTTAAAGAGTTTGGTGAAGAGATCGCTAGACTAGAAAAGTAATGCTTAGTTCATCATTATATAAATGGGTAAACTACGATGATATTATTTATGGCTGACATAATTCAGCCGTAAGTTATTATACCAAATGAAGGAAATAGCTGATCTATTATACTGGTTAAAGTAACTTATCTCTTCCTTGAAACGTTGGTAAAGGGAACCCTGCACAAAATGTAGATCACATACTTAATTCGCTTGATATTATTCTATTTATAAATGAAATTTTACTTCTTACATTAAAGGTAATTAATGAGTTCAACTGCATTTTCAGACCAAGATAAAGCCTATATGGCCCAAGCCATCACACTTGCTAAAAAAGGCCGCTTTACGACTGCGCCTAACCCTAATGTAGGTTGTGTTATTGTGGCTAATAACATCATCGTTGGTGAAGGTTTTCATTTTAAAGCTGGAGAGCCACACGCGGAGGTCCATGCATTAGCAATGGCTGGAACCAAAGCCATTAATGCTACTTGTTATGTGACCTTAGAGCCTTGCTCGCACTTTGGGCGGACGCCACCCTGCGCTATTGCGTTGACTAAAGCGGGCATTAAACGGGTCGTGATTGCCATGGTTGATCCTAACCCTAAAGTTGCAGGACGCGGTATTGCAATTTTAGAAGAGGCAGGTATTCAAGTTGATGTGGGCCTATTAGAAGCTAAAGCGAACTCCTTGAATTTGGGCTTTATCAAGCGCATGAAAACGAAAACAGCGCGTGTGACGGTAAAAATGGCATCAAGTTTAGATGGAAAAACAGCGCTTCATAATGGCAAAAGTCAGTGGATAACCGGTCCTAAAGCTCGCATAGATGTACAATATTACCGTGCAATGCAGGGAGCTATTTTAACCGGAAGTGGCACCATAATGGCCGATGATCCAAGTTTAAATGTGCGCTTTCCTGAGTTACAGCAATCGTCACAATTTAATGATGAAATTGTTGAAACACAGTTGCGTCAACCTATTCGTATTATTTTAGACTCGCACAATAAATTAACGCTTAATGAAAAACTTTTTAGTCTTCAAGGTAAAGTGTTGTTAGTGTCGCTTTCACCGCGCGTAGATTTAAACACCTTAACCTTTGTTGCTGATGTTGAACAGATTATTGCCCGCGACGATGGGCATGGTCGTGTCGATTTGAAACAGCTATTGCAACTACTAAATACCTATGAAATTAATGACCTGTGGGTAGAAGCAGGGGCTACATTGGCGGGCGAGTTTTT
Source organism: Psychromonas sp. psych-6C06 (assembly GCF_002835465.1). Taxonomy (NCBI): domain Bacteria; kingdom Pseudomonadati; phylum Pseudomonadota; class Gammaproteobacteria; order Alteromonadales; family Psychromonadaceae; genus Psychromonas; species Psychromonas sp. psych-6C06. The sequence continues at coordinate 32,138 of NZ_PIZM01000014.1, forward strand.
CAAGCAACAATTAGTTGATCAATTTATATTGTATCAATCACCGAAATTAATGGGCGATCAGTCCAGAAACTTAGTAAACTTACCTAACTATTCTGAAATGGGTGATGTCGTACAGTTAGCGTTGAAAAATGTCACGTTAATTGGCGATGATATCCGTATAATAAGTGATCGAGATTAATATGTTTACAGGCATTATCGAAGCCGTTGGCTCAATTACCACTATCAAACGTCATGCAAAAGATATGACCATTACCGTCGACTGCGGTGAATTAGACCTTTGTGATGTGAAACTGGGGGATAGTATTGCCCATAATGGTGTTTGCCTAACGGTAACACAATTGCATGATAATGGTTATGATGTTGATATATCAAACGAAACTATTCAGCGCAGTGGATTTTCTGCAATTAAACCAGGCTTTGCGATCAACCTTGAAAAAGCGATGCAAGTCACCTCTCGTTTTGGCGGACACATTGTTAGCGGACACGTTGATGGCGTTGGTGAAATAACGACAATTAGTCAATTAGGCAGCGCCGTTGAATATTGGATAAAAGCACCGGATAGCTTAGCAAAATATATTGCTGAAAAAGGTTCAATTACCGTTGATGGGATAAGTTTAACAACCAACTCGATTGATGGTGCATCCTTTAAGTTGACCATCATTCCACACACCATTTCACAAACTACGATGACTCATTATCAGGTTGGTACGTTAGTCAATTTAGAGGTCGATGTTGTTTCACGTTATTTAGAACGATTATTAATGGGTGATAAGGCAGCCTATAGTGGCTCGGAAAGTGATAGCCCAGAAAAAGAATCAACCCTATCGCTGCTTGCTCGCAGTGGTTTTATGGGTTAAGTAAAGCATTTATTTAGTAAGGATAAAAAATGAAATTAAATACAACGGCTGAGATTATTGAAGATATTCGCCTTGGTAAAATGGTTATCTTAATGGACGATGAAGATCGTGAAAATGAAGGTGATTTAATCATGGCTGCGGATATGGTAACCCCCGAAGCAATCAACTTTATGGCCAAATATGGCCGTGGTTTAATCTGCTTAACCTTGACCGAAGCACGCTGTGAACAGCTTAAACTGCCACTAATGGTCGATGATAATACGGCTGCCTTTTCAACTAACTTCACGGTTTCAATTGAAGCTGCTGAAGGTGTCACAACAGGTATTTCAGCTGCCGACCGTGCGATTACGGTGCAACGTGCTGTTGCCTTAAATGCAAAACCGACTGACATTGTTATGCCTGGTCATATTTTCCCACTTAAAGCACAAGCTGGTGGTGTATTAACACGTGCAGGACATACCGAAGCAGGCTGTGACTTAGCGCGTTTAGCTGGGCGTGAACCAGCGGGTGTGATTGTTGAAATATTAAATGAAGATGGCAGCATGGCACGCCGAGCTGATTTAGAAGTATTCGCTGAAAAACACGGCATTAAATTAGGTACTGTGGCTGACTTAATTGAATATCGCAATAATAATGAAACGACTATCGAAAAAGTATCAAGCTGTAAATTACCCACTGAATTTGGTGAGTTTGACCTTGTTGCATACCAAGATACTATCGATAAACAGGTTCACTTTGCGTTGGTTAATGGTGAAGTAAAAGAGGGGGACGTAACTAATGTTCGTGTACATCTTCAAAATACATTCTCTGATAACTTCTTTTCTGAGCGTCTATCACAACAAACATGGCCAATGCGTAATGCTTTACAACGTTTAGCAAAAGATGGTGGCATTTTGGTGATGTTAGGCCATCAAGAAACAGCAGAATCATTAATTGAACAAGTTAAGAATATTGCTAAAGAAGATGCGGGTGAACGTGTGGCTGCAAAAACACAGGGAGCAAGTCGCCGAGTTGGGGTTGGCTCGCAAATTTTACGTGATTTAGGCGTGCAAAAAATGGCACTGTTAAGTTCAGAGAAACGCTACCATGCACTGTCAGGTTTCGGTCTTGAAGTAGTTGATTACATCACTGAATAACGTGATTAAGTCAAAAATGACCGAGAAAGATTAACAGATCCTAGTAGATAAAAAAAAGTGTGCTAGAATGCACACTTTCTTTGTAAGACACGTTAAGTAAGGGTAGAAAATGAAAATAATTGAAGGTGGCTTAGCTGCACCAAATGCGAAAATCGCAATTGTAATCTCTCGTTTTAACAGCTTTATTAATGAGCAGTTACTAGCGGGTGCCGTTGATACCCTTAAACGTACAGGTCAAGTGCAAGATGACAACATTACTGTTGTTCGTATGCCGGGCGCTGTTGAGTTACCGTTAGTCGCTAAGCGTGTTGCTGCTTCTAAAAAACACGATGCAATTATTGCACTTGGTACGGTTATTCGTGGTGGCACACCACACTTTGAATTTGTTGCTAACGAATGTAATAAAGGGTTAGCACAAGTTTCTTTAGACTATGATATTCCAGTTGCTTTTGGTGTATTAACAACAGATTCAATCGATCAAGCAATCGAGCGAGCTGGTACTAAAATGGGTAATAAAGGTAGCGAAGCTGCACTTAGCGCACTAGAGATGGTTAATGTGATGGCGGAATTAGGTTAATGAAAATGAAACCCGCTGAACGTCGACGCGCACGTCAATTTGCAGTGCAAGCTGTCTACCAATGGCAAATTACAGGTGCTACCTTTGCGCAGATTGTTGATCAATTTACCGTCGACCAAGATCTTTCAAAAACAGATGTGCCTTATTTTAAAGAGTTACTTTCTGGTGTAATTAATCGTGCAGATGTCCTTGACGAAAAATTATCACCTTACTTGTCTCGTAAAATTAAAGACGTAGATATGGTTGATCTTGCTATTTTACGCTTAGCGATGTTTGAGCTAACTTATCGTACTGACGTACCCGAAAAAGTAGTGCTGAACGAAGCTATTGAACTTGCTAAAGACTTTGCTACTGACGAATCGTACAAATTCGTTAATGGTGTTTTAGATAAAGCATTGCGTAGTTTGAAATTACGCGACGCATAAAGTGCTTTAAGGATGAAATGCAGTATCCAGTGTTTTATCGCTAAAAATAAAAATCCAGTCGCTTTTGCCACTGGATTTTTTTGTATTAATTCAATTGGTCTAATACCAAACCCATTAAATTACTGATTAATCTTACTGGTTAAAAGAAGCTATTTCAGCGTTAAAAATTTCGTAAAGGGAACAACCATTTGCATCAATTTTCGCCTTGAACTAACTCCTTTTTCCTGCGTAATATTTGATCACTATATTAGCGGAATTGGTATAATCTCAAGTTTGCGATTGCTATGATGATATGCCTTGAACGACGAAATATAAGTGGCACACGTAAAAATTAAATATAATAGTTTTCGTTAATCAGAGCTGAGATTAAAAGAAAAGAGGTAACAATGAATAAAAGTTTCATCACCAACTTCATCGCTGCGCTTATTTTAGTTGCAGGTTTATTATTACAGCAAGATATCTTAGCTATGGTCGGATTATTTGCACTTTCTGGTGCACTGACGAACTGGCTTGCGGTATTTATGTTATTTGAAAAAGTACCTTTTCTGTATGGCTCAGGTGTTGTGCCTGCACATTTTGAAGAGTTTAAAAAAGGTATTCGCACGCTGATGATGGAACAGTTTTTTACCCTTGAGAATGTAGATCGCTTTTTAAGTGCGGGCATGCTTTCTCCTGCACATTTAAATCTTGTACCAGTGGTTGAAAAGGTTGATCTTAACCCTACCTATGATGGTTTAATCAAAGTGATTATGGATTCCTCTTTTGGCCCGATGTTAGGCATGTTTGGTGGTGAGGAGGCTCTGGTGCCTCTGCGCGAACCTTTTATTAAGCATATGAAAAAATCCATTATAGAACTCACGCAGGATGAACAATTTATTGAGCTGTTAAAAGAAGAGATTGAACAGCCTGATATGATGCAAGATATCTTGGCGAAAATTGAAAAAATTATTGAGCAACGCTTAAACGAATTAACGCCACAACTTGTAAAAGAGATCATTCAGGCAATGATTAAAAAGCATCTTGGATGGTTAGTTGTTTGGGGGGGCGTGTTTGGTGGACTTATTGGCTTTATAACAACATTTATTGTTTAAATCATAATATTATTAACAACAGCATAAGCTATTCGCTGTTGTTAAATGCCATCCCATTTCAGGCTATGTTGATCCTATTTCTTCCTTGCTCCTTTGCTTGATAAAGGGCTCTATCAACACGTTTTAATAGAGTATCCATATTTTTATCTCGCTGACTGAATTGACCTAGCCCACCACTAACAGTGATATTTAATTGCTTATCTTCTAAAGGGATCTTTAGCTGAGATATATTAAATATTAACCGCTCGCAAGCAGCTTGTACATTATTTACCGCGACATCAGGCATGATAATAAGAAACTCTTCTCCACCTAAGCGTGCGATGGTATCGATGTTACGTATATTCGCTTTTAAAAAATGACTTAATGTAACAAGCACCTGATCACCAGCATCGTGTCCATAGGTATCGTTGATTTTTTTAAAAAAATCGATATCTAACATTAGCACCGTAATATCTTTTTGATAACGCACGAAACGTTGCCAATTACGGGTTAATTCATCGGTAGCATAACGACGATTATAGAGTTGTGTTAATGGGTCGGTGAGTGAAAGCGTCTGTAACCTTATTTCTTTTAATTTACGTTCTGTAATATTACGTGTGGATATAATCACTAAGCTTTTATCATTACTTTTAAAATGTAATGGGCGTATGCGTAATTCGAACCATTGTTCGGCGATGGGACCACTAATATTTGGCATCAACTTATTGACGTCTTCAATTTTGCTCGAAGTTTCTAGCACAATCATCGATTGAGTTTGTAAAGACTTTTCAATCGTAGCTAATATGTTTTTTGTGTTTTCTGCTGAAGTAAACTCTGCAACGGTAGTTGGATTATAATTGTTAACCTCATAAAACTGTTCAGATTCAGTATTCCCAAATCGACATAAAATATTCCCTGTTTCGTTAACAATGAAATGCCTATCTGGCATCATATCTGTGATCGCACCTAACACCTCTTTGAGGTGACTTAACTTCATAAATATATCAGAATCGGAGCTTTCAACTTGCATGATGCTTTCCTGTGGACTTTTTATTATACCAAACTAGATAAATACCTGATCAACCTTGCTGGTTAAAATAAATGACATTTTGTTATTTTCAATCCTAATAACTAGCGCCTTGTTCTTATGCGTTTTTTTCTGCGTAATTTTAGATCACTTAGTTATCCAGAGGAGGATTAGCGCATATTTTTATTATTTATACCAAATCCATTAAATAACAGATCATTCGTACTGGTTAAAAGAAGCTATCTCTGCGTTAAAAGTTTTGCAAATAGAACAACTATTTACTGTAACTTTCGCCTTGTGCTACCTCTTTTTTCCTACGTAAAATTCGAACACTATATTAGTAGAATTGTTATTAGAGCATAAACCCAAAGTAACCTTCTTTAATAATAGCTAACTTTCATAGCACTAATTAAAGAAGAGAAATAATTATTTTAACAAGTGGAAGTTTGTAGTGCCGGATAATTTAAGCCTATCAACCTTTTAATTTCGCGTGAAAATGCTTCTTGAACTTATTAAACTTTGGGCTGATAACCATCGCACAATAGCCTTGATTAGGGTTTTTAAGGTAGTAGCCTTGGTGGTATGCTTCTGCTGTGTAAAATTGCGTTAATGGTTCAAGCTCAGTTACAATTGGTGCTAAGAATACACTTTGCTTCGATAAAGCATCGATATATTGTTGGGCGAGTTGCTGTTGAGTTTTATCATGATAAAAAATAGCAGAACGGTATTGTGTGCCGATATCATTACCCTGTCGATTGAGTTGAGTCGCATCGTGCAGGGTAAAAAAGATAGCCAATAGGTCTTGATAAGTTATGATACTTTCATCAAAAGTAACTTGAACCACTTCAGCATGACCAGTTTGCCCAGTACAAATATCATCATATGAAGGGTTAAGAGTTTGCCCGCCAGTATAACCTGATATAGCACTATCAACTCCCTTGAGAGAGTTAAAAGCTGCTTCAATACACCAAAAACAGCCACCGGCAAATGTTGCGATTGAATAAGTCATCTAATTAATAATCGGTGCAGCGTTATCGGTAACAGGAGTGCCATCATCACTGTTACTTTCTGCTGCAGCGTTAGGAGCGGTTTTACGATTAGGTTTTACTAATGGGTTCTCACGAATATCATCATCTCTTTGGATACGCATCAGTACATTCTTCGAGAAGACCAGTAAAATTTGTTCTTGTTGAATATCTTCACCACCTGGTTTGATGTAGCGAATATAATACCACTTTGACGAGTCAAACTGGTCGATTAGCATCGGAGAACCGAGAATAAAAATGACTTGCTCCTGTGACATGCCTATTTCTAGTTGTGAAATTTTTTCTTCTTCAATGTAGTTACCCTGGGTGACATCAATTTGGTAAACAAAGGTATCGTAAAGAAATGAGCAACCTGATAATGAAAAGGTTAAAAAGAGGGCACTGGCTATTTTTTGTATTGGCATTTTGTATTGACACTTTTTTAGCAATAAGGCTACAACGCATGCTGACATGCGGGAATGAGTTTGAATAATACCCAAGCTAACCACGCTTGTAAAAAGTAAAGTTGAATAATCAGAGCAAGTTTCACTTTTACTCCGTTATTTGGTAGTAATTTACGTTAATCCAGTGTTAAAAAACGCTTTCAGCTTCCACTCAAGCGCAAATTTCCGTAGAATTCCTGCTTTGTGCTATCCATTTTAAACTTGTGTTGTGAATTTATCGAATGTCTCTCTTTGCTTTAGGAATTAATCATCAATCAGCTTCAGTTGACCTGCGTGAGAAAGTCGCTTTTGGTCCTGAGTCTTTACTTGATGCTTACCAACAATTGTTAGCACAAGACAATGTATTAGAAGCGGTGATCGTATCAACTTGCAATCGCACTGAAATCTATTGCCATGTTGAACAACAGAGTTGTCAGAGTGTGGTGGATTGGTTCTGTGAATTTCATCAAATAGCGCACAGTGAGTTAACCAAAAGCCTTTATTGTTACCATGATCAGCAAGCAATTCAACACCTGTTTAGAGTGTCTTGTGGTTTAGACTCATTAGTATTGGGTGAACCACAAATATTAGGCCAAATAAAACAAGCCTTTGCGACAGCAGGGCAGGCAAATAGTGTTAATAAACTCTTACACCGTTGGTTTCAACACGCATTCACGGTGGCTAAACGAGTTCGTACTGAAACTCAAATTGGTGCTAATGCTATCTCGGTTGCTTTTGCCGCTGTATGTTTAGCGAAACAAATTTTTAGCGATTTAAGTCAAAGCCGTGTATTGCTTATTGGGGCAGGTGAAACGATTGAACTTGTGGGTAAATATTTAGTTGAGCACGATGTGCCTAATATTACCATTGCTAACCGTACTTTATCCCGTGCGATGGGGTTGGTTGAGCAGTTTGATGCCCAGGCTATTACACTAGAAGAGATACCAGTTCATCTATTTGAAGCAGATATTATTATCTCTTCAACAGCGAGCCCGTTGCCTATTATTGGTAAGGGAATGGTTGAAAGTGCGTTAAAAGCTCGTCGTCACCAACCGATGCTATTTATCGACATTGCTGTACCACGTGATATTGAAGCACAGGTCGAAGAGTTGCGTGATGCTTATTTGTATAGTGTTGACGACTTACATGGCATCATAGAAGAGAACAAACAAGCACGCCAAGAAGCAGCCATTGAAGCTGAAAAAATTATTGAAAATTGCGTTAAAGACTTTTGCCACTGGTTGGAGTCATTAAAGGCGGTCGAAAGCATCCGTACTTATCGCAGTAATAGTGAGCAAGTGCGTGATCAGTTATTACATCGTGCAATGAGCGCAATCGCTAATGGAACAGAAGCAGACAAGGTGCTCAAAGAGCTTGCCTTTAAACTAACGAATAAACTAATTCATCACCCGAGTCAGGCATTAACACAAGTTAGCCGTAGCGGTGATGATAACGAATTACAAATATTGCGTTCAGCACTCGGTCTGAACGAGGAAGAGAAGAGAAATCTATGAAAGCATCAATTATTGCAAAACTGGAAGGGTTAGTTGAACGTTATGAGGAAGTTCAAGCAATGCTTGGCGACCCTGATACGATGGGCGATCAGAATAAATATCGTGAATTAACAAAAGAGTATTCTCAGCTCGAAGTTGTAGTGCTTTGCTTCCAAGCATATCAAGGTAGTCTTGAAGATTTAGAGGCTGCCCAAATGATGCTTGAGGATGATGATCCTGAAATGAAAGAGATGGCCGTTGAAGAGGTTAAGGAAGCTAAAGCAAATGTAGCTAAACTATCTGACGACTTACAAATCTTGTTACTACCTAAAGATCCTAACGATGATCGTAACTGCTATATCGAAATTCGTGCCGGTGCGGGGGGGGATGAAGCTGCTATTTTTGCGGGTAATCTATTCCGCATGTACAGTAAATACATCGATACTAAAAAATGGCGCCTTGAATTAATGAACAGCAATGTTAGTGAGCAAGGTGGTTACAAAGAGGTTGTCGCTAAAATTGAAGGTGAAGGTGCCTACGGTATTATGAAGTTTGAGTCTGGTGGTCACCGTGTACAACGTGTTCCAGAAACTGAATCACAGGGGCGTATTCATACCTCTGCTTGTACCGTTGTTGTTATGCCTGAAATTCCAGAAGCAGAAGCTATCTCAATTAATCCAGCTGATCTAAAAGTCGATACTTTCCGTGCATCGGGCGCGGGTGGTCAGCACGTTAATAAAACCGATTCTGCAATTCGTATTACTCATATTCCAACGGGGACAGTTGTTGAATGTCAAGACCAGCGTTCACAACATAAAAACCGAGCACAGGCGATGTCTGTTCTACAGGCGCGTTTACAACAAGCTGAAGATGAAAAAAATCAAAGTGAAGAGCAGGATATTCGCCGTAGCTTAGTTGCAAGTGGTGACCGAAGTGAACGTATTCGCACTTATAACTACCCGCAAGGTCGAGTGAGTGATCACCGTATTAACTTGACGTTATACCGTCTAAATGAAATTTTAGAGGGAGAGTTAGATGCGCTTCTCGATCCAATTTTACTTGAAGATCAAGCTGATAAATTAGCGGCTCTTGCACAGGGTGATTTTTAATTGCGTATCGATGATGCACTAGTGTGGGCACAGTTTCTGTTATCGGGGAGTGGTTCACCTCGACTTGATGCAGAGGTATTACTGGCGCATGTGTTAGAGAAAGAAACTATCTATCTCATGACATGGCCTGAGCGGGATATTAGTGCCACCGACAAGGCAAGTTTTGAAGCGTTAGTTGAACAGCGCATTAATGGTGTACCTGTTGCTCACTTGACTGGCACTCGTGAATTTTGGTCATTGCCTCTAAAGGTAAATAACTCGACGCTTATCCCAAGACCAGACACTGAAATATTGGTGGAAACAGCACTTAACCTCTGTGCTTCTAATGCAGCCATTTTGGATTTGGGAACAGGCTCAGGGGCAATTATTTTAGCGCTTGCCAGTGAGTTACCGCAGGCAACCTGCACTGCCGTTGATTTTAGCGAGGATGCAGTATCGCTAGCACGAGAAAATGCGACATTATTAAAGATTAACAACGTTAGCATCGCTCAAAGTAATTGGTTTGATAATGTACAGGGGACATTTGATGTGATCGTATCAAATCCGCCTTATATCGCTGATAATGATCATCATTTAAAAAAAGGTGATGTGCGCTTTGAACCTCTGTCAGCTTTGGTGTCCGCAGAAAATGGGCTTGCCGATATTCGTTTGATTGCTGAGCAAGCTATTAGGTATTTAAACGATAACGGATATCTTCTTATTGAACATGGTTTCGAACAAGGCTCTGCTGTTCGAGATATTTTTACATCGCTCGATTATCACAACATAAATACAATAAAAGATTATGGCGATAACGACCGTGTAACCGTTGCCACATATAAGAGTATCAAATAATTAATTATGCTCAGACATTAAACAAGCAGGAATATAACAATGTACGGATTTCTTAAGCATGCACATTTAACATTTATCTTAATTGCTGTTGTGTTATTTATTTTAAATTTTTATTGGCTAAAAACGGGTCATAAAAATGCGCAAAAAGCAGTTTTTCAAAAAATACTTCTACATACACACTTAACCATAATTTTACTTGGTGCTTTGTTGTTGTGGTTTTTGCATATCAATCCATTTAATGAACATGGTTATTGGGCTTTAGAAAAAATTATTGCCTTTGGTGCTTACATTGCCATGGTGAAAAGTGCCTTATCGCCCAATAAAGCGACAAAATTACAAGTAATCAGCTTTCTTGGTGCCTTTGGCTGGTTGGCTTACATTGGAAAACTTGCAATGACTAAGCAAGCGATATTATTAGTAGGATAAAATGTGACTGATACTTCCATAGAAATTGCTCACAATAGTGAGCCAGTAGTGACGTTAATGAATGAGCAGTTTGATTTCGACAATTGTTCACTGTTAACAGCGGTATTAACCGTAGAGTCTGAAATTAGTGGTTTAAGCATCGCTAAATTTGAAGACAGCTTGCGCCTGCAACAATTAGTGGTGAAATCTAAACTAGTTACTTATTCTGAGAGTAATAAAGAAAAGTTGTTGATGCTATTAGATATTCTCTACAAGCAACAGGGGTTTGAGGGCGATTGGAAAGCATTTTTTAAAGTGAAAAATGCACTGCTTTCGCGCGTATTTGCGCGCCGTAAAGGTATTCCAATTAGTTTGGGGATTCTTTTACTCGATTTTTTATCGTTATGTGAATTTGAAGCGCAGGGGATCTGCTTTCCGAGCGGTTTCTTAATTCGTATAAGCCTTGAAAATGAGGTGGTTTATTTAGACCCCTTTATTGGTGAATTAGTCACATGGGAACAGCTAGAGCTTAAAGTACGCGGTCAGTTAGGGAATCATGCAAAACTAACGCTTGATATGCTGAAACCTGATACCAATGAAACTATTGTTAAACGTTTTATTAACGTATTAAAAGCCGCTTATATTCAAGCAGAAAAAATCGAAATTGCACTATTATGTAGTGATATTTTATTACGCCTTGATCCAGAAGATGCCTATGAAGTACGTGATCGTGGCTTTTTGTTTCAGCAACTTGATTGTTTAAGCTTAGCGCGTAATGATTTTGAATATTTTATGAAGCACCACCCTAAAGATCCGATGGTTCATATTTTACAAAAACAAATCCAAGAGATGAACTTTGACAGCCAGGTAATACATTAGTAATTATTCGTTGCCTCACCTGTACGCTAACTAAAAGGTCGGTAACACAATGATAAAGAGAGATAAAAAATGACAACACAAAAAATAGTAAAAGTAGGTAATATTAATGTAGCCAACGATCTCCCCTTTGTTCTTTTTGGTGGCATGAATGTATTAGAGTCACGTGATTTAGCGATGAAAATGGTAGAGCAATATGTAGAAGTTACGACAGCATTGAATATTCCCTATGTGTTTAAAGCTTCATTTGATAAGGCTAATCGTTCATCAATTAATAGCTACCGTGGTCCTGGTCTTGAAGAGGGACTGCGTATATTTGAAGAGATTAAAAGCACCTTTAATGTGCCAATCATTACCGATGTACATGAACCATACCAAGCAAAACCAGTCGCTGAAGTCGTTGATGTGATTCAGCTTCCCGCTTTTTTAAGTCGCCAAACGGATCTCGTTCAAGCGATGGCTGCAACAAACGCAGTCATTAATGTCAAAAAAGCACAGTTTTTAGCACCACACGAGATGGCACATATCATTACCAAGTTTAATGAAGCGGGTAACGACGATATTATTTTATGTGAACGTGGCAGCTGTTTTGGATACAACAATCTAGTCGTTGATATGCTTGGATTTAGTACCATGAAAGAGACCGGTTACCCAGTTATTTTTGATGTGACTCATTCATTGCAGAAACCGGGAGCAAGAAGTGATAGTGCCGATGGTCGTCGTAGTCAAGTCGTACAACTCGGTCTTGCTGGCATGTCACAAAGTATTGCAGGCCTATTTTTAGAATCACACCCAGATCCAAGTAATGCAAAATGTGATGGCCCTTGTGCACTTCCATTAGACAAATTGAAACCGTTCTTAAAGCAAATGAAACAGATGGATGAGCTTGCTAAGAGCTTAGAAATCATTGATACCGAATAATTTGCAACAGAATGCTAGGCATCGCCTTTTTTTGGTGATTGCGGCTTTGCTCGGTGCTACCGGTGTTGCGCTTGGCGCCTATGCAAGTCATGGCCTCGCTCGTTGGGCTAACGTACAACAAGTTGAGTATTTTCAACTTGCTGTCACTTATCAATTGTTACATGCGATCACATTACTCGCTGTTTCTATTAGTGCGATATTTATTCACAACCGTCTGTTATTAATTAGCCAAATTGCTTTTGTGTTAGGCATTGTCTTTTTCAGTGGTAGTTTATATCTCTATGTTTTTACAGGCACTAAAATGCTTGGCATGATCACGCCACTTGGCGGATTATTATTAATTTTTGCGTGGCTTATATTCGCAGCCTCTATTATCAGGAATAGTTCTAAATGTTAGGTATTTTATTATATTGTCGGCCCGGTTTCGAAAACGATTGTGCTAACGAAATTCAGGATAAAGCATCTGAATTAGAGATATTTGGGTATATCAAAACCGTGCGTCATAGTGGCTTTGTATTTTATCAGTGTTATAACCCCGAAGAGGTGGAAACCTTAGCGCAGTCGATTAATTATGCACAGCTTATTTTTGCGCGTCAGATGATTGTTGTGAAAGCTTTTGTTGAAAATTTACCGCTAGATGATCGTATTAGCCCTATCTTAGAGGTCACCCGTAACTTGCCAATGGGTGGCGATATTTATGTTGAGACACCAGAAGGCGATGAAACCAAACCATTGCTGACTTTCTGTCGTAAATTTACTGTGCCATTGCGTCAAGCATTAAAAAAACAAAACAGTTTAACAGCCAAAGAAAACCGCAAAAAGATATGTTATCACCTTTGCTTTTTAGATAATCAATCTACTTATATCGGTTATTCAATCCCGAACAATCGTAGTGAACTGTATATGGGGATCACCCGTTTACGTTTCCCAAGCGAAGCACCGAGTCGCTCAACATTAAAATTAGATGAGGCATTTCAAGTCTTTTTAACGCCTGAAGAGCAAGAAACACGGTTAACATCAGGCATGCGCGCGGTTGATTTAGGTGCATGTCCGGGAGGTTGGACTTATCAGTTAGTAAGACGTGGTATGTTTGTCAGTTGTGTTGATAATGGTGCAATGGCTGAAAGCCTGATGGAAACGGGTCAAGTAACACACTTTATGGAAGATGGTTTTAAATTTGAACCAGAGCGTAAAAATATCTATTGGTTAGTCTGCGATATGATTGAAAAACCAAAACGAGTGGCGAAATTAATGGCTAACTGGTTGATTGAAGGTTGGTGTAAAGAAGCTATTTTTAACCTTAAATTACCGATGAAAAAGCGTTATCAAGAAGCGTCTCAGGATCTAAAAATTCTCACCGATATGCTTGAAGAAGCAGGCATGACCTACCAGTTACAAGCGAAACACCTTTATCATGATCGCGAAGAGATAACTGTTCATGTGAGTGTTATCGGTAACGTGTGGGGCAATGTAAAAAGTTAAATATGAAAATAGACCTAACCGCATTAGTAACTGAAAGTCGCAATCAAGCTTCGGAGCAGATTGATAACTTATCTACCATTGATATGCTTAGCGTGATCAATAACGAAGATAAAAAAGTGGCTGAAGCAGTCGAGAAAAACCTACCTGAGGTTGCAAAACTGGTTGATCTAGTCGCAACTGCCTTTTCAAAAGGAGGGCGATTAATTTACAGTGGAGCAGGCACTTCAGGTCGATTAGGAATATTAGATGCAAGCGAATGCCCTCCAACCTACGGCTCAAAACCAGAGCAGGTAGTTGGTTTGATCGCTGGTGGCCATAAAGCCATTTTAAAAGCGGTCGAAAACGCTGAAGATAATGCCCAATTAGGCGCTGCTGATCTACAGCAAATAAACTTCAGCCAAAATGATGTGTTAGTAGGTATTGCAGCCAGTGGTCGCACTCCCTATGTGATTGGCGCAATGCAATATGCATTAGCACAGGGGGCATGTGTGGCATGTATCAGTTGTAACCCGACAAGCCCAATGACAGAACTTGCGCAGATTGCTATCACACCTGTTGTCGGAGCTGAAGTTGTCACTGGCTCTTCTCGTATGAAAGCAGGCACGGCTCAAAAACTGATTTTAAACATGATCACCACGGGCGCAATGATTAAAACTGGTAAAGTGTTTGGTAATTTAATGGTTGATGTTGAAGCAACAAACGCTAAACTTTTACAGCGACAAAAGAACATCGTGGTCGAAGCAACGCAATGCTCACTAGAGACCGCCGAGCAAGCATTATCTGCCTGTGATAACCACTGTAAAACAGCTATTTTAATGGTGTTGCTGAATATCGATGCGCCAGATGCACAGCAAAAACTTCAGCAAAAAGGTGGTTTTATTCGGGCTGCATTAACCGACTAACAAAGAGAAATTATGCCAACGTTATTGAATAAAATTTTCATTTTTGCACGTGGAGCCTTCATCATTCTTTTGTTTCTTGCTATCGGTAAAGTACTGAGTGCACAACTTCCCATCGTTTTTCCGAGTAGTATTATCGCTTTAATTTTGTTGTTTCTCAGCTTAACAACAGGGCTGATAAAAATAGAGTGGGTATTAGTCACGGCTAATTTTATTCTTAAATATATGGTGATCCTTTTTATTCCGTTAGCAGTGGGGCTGATTAATTATTTTGAACTACTGGCGGATAATTGGATGGTGATTTTATTTTCAATTTTCTTTACTTCTTTTCTTATTATGCTGAGCGTTGGGCACTTATTCCAAACGTTGAATAAAAAGAGTAGGCCCTGATATGTTTGTTTATTTAGCTTTACCATTAACCTTGGCGGTATTTTTCTTAAGTAAATACCTTTATTCGCGTAAACCTTGGCCCATTTTGCATCCATTTTTAGTCTCAATGGTTGTGTTAATCGCTTTGCACCTTATTTTTAACTTGGATTATAGCGACTATGAATCAGGTACCTTTTTATTAAATGCGATGTTAGAGCCGGCAGTTGTTGCACTTGCTATTCCGCTGTATCAGCAAGTGCACTTAATTAAACAAAAACTCACTATTATTTTAATCAGTTGTTTACTCTCTGTGTTTATTGCTTTTACTGTAGCTTTTTATCTGCTACCAATATTAGGTGCTGATTTGGTTACCTCTGCATCAGTGGCTGGGCAGTCCATCACCACTGCTATAGCTGTTGAAGTGAGCCGTAGTTTAGGTGGCATATTATCTCTTACTGCAGCGATGGTCGTTTTTGCTGGTTTGTTAGGTGCAACTGTTGGGCGATCATTCTTACATTTCGTAGGTGTTAAGGATAAACAAGCGGTTGGCATTGCGGTAGGTTGTGCATCACATGCGCTAGGGACCGCAAAGTTATTAGAGGAATGCCAAGAAGAGGGCGCGTTTTCATCACTTGCTTTGATTGTCTGTGCCATTTTTTCAGCACTATTAATGCCACTGTTTTATACCTTGTTGTTTTAGACTTTATTATGGTTTAAAGCAGATATCTCTGCGGGTTGGTATTAATTGGCATGAGATACAAAAAAACCGACTATTGTCGGTTTTTTAATAATATCAATCGATTAAAGCGTGGGCTCTACACTTTCTCAGAAAAGCAAAGCCACTATTTATTTCGTTTGTTATCAGCACTTATCAGGATTGATTAATCGGCCGCGTAACCGTTTTCAGGTAACACACTACCATCAAGTATCGCTTCACTTCCGTGCATCGTTAAACGACCAGCTAGAAACCACTGCGCGACTAATGGATAGATCTGATGCTCCTGTGTTAACACACGCTCACGAAGATCTTCTGCGCTATCATCACTGAAAACAGGTACCTTCGCTTGTAATACCGTCGGGCCACTGTCTAGCTCTGGTGTTACGAAATGTACTGTTGCTCCATGAACTTCATCACCAGCATCAATCGCACGTTGATGTGTATTAATACCAGGATACTTAGGCAATAAAGATGGGTGAATATTAATCATCTTACCTAGGTATTTGTTCACAAATTCAGTACTTAAAATACGCATGAAACCAGCAAGAATAATTAAATCTGGTTGGTGCTTATCAATCTCATCAGCTAATAATAGATCGTATGCCTCGCGTGAGGCAGATCCTTTGCTTGCGACAACAACATCTGTAATAGCGGCTTCGCTTGCGCGTTGCAAGCCAAAAACATCTGCTTTGTTACTGATAACAGCAACAATTTCAGTTTGTTGACCATCCAATGGCTGCTTATGTAACTTATCAATGATCGCTTGCAGGTTAGTGCCACTACCAGAGATAAGTACAACAATCTTTTTAGTTGCCATTGACTTAGTTAATCTCTACTTGAGATTCGCCTTCAGCAGCATCTTCGATGTGCCCTAGTACCCAAGCGTTTTCACCTTGTGCTGTTAAGATCTCAACCGCTTTCTCTTTATCTGCAGCTGGTACAACAATCATCAGACCAACACCACAGTTAAATGTGCGGTACATTTCTTCAGTTTCAACGTTCCCGTTTTCTTGTAACCAGTTGAAGATTGCAGGCCACTCCCAGCTCTTACCATCCACAACCGCTTTGCTGCCTGCTGGTAATACACGTGGAATATTTTCCCAGAAACCACCACCAGTAATATGCGAAATAGCATGTACAGGACAGTTTTTAAGTAACTCTAAAGTTGATTTAACGTAGATTTTAGTCGGTGTTAATAGTGTGTCACCTAGTGTTGAGTCACCAAATGGTGCGCTAGTATCTGCTTTTGAAACTTCTAAAATTTTACGTACTAACGAGTAACCGTTAGAGTGTGGACCACTTGAACCCACTGCAATTAATGCATCACCGGCCGCTACTTTAGTGCCATCGATTGCTTCAGACTTTTCTACAACACCAACACAGAAACCAGCGATATCGTAATCATCACCTTCATACATGCCAGGCATTTCAGCAGTTTCACCACCGATTAATGAACAGTTAGATTGGAAACAACCTTCACCGATACCAGTTACTACGTCTGCCGCCACATCAACGTCTAATTTCCCCGTTGCGTAGTAATCTAAGAAGAACAGAGGCTCAGCACCTTGTACGATTAGATCGTTTACACACATCGCTACTAAGTCGATGCCAACAGTATCGTGTTTTTTTAGGTCAATCGCTAAACGAAGCTTTGTACCAACACCGTCAGTACCAGCAACTAATAAAGGCTCTTTGTAGCCAGTTGGTAGTTGACATAATGCGCCGAAACCACCTAATCCACCCATTACTTCAGGGCGTTTAGTGCGTTTTGCTACACCTTTGATACGTTCAACTAATGCTGTACCTGCGTCAATATCTACGCCAGCGTCTTTATAGCTTAAAGAGGTTTTTTCGTTGCTCACTTGCAATCCTCGCAATTTTATTTGTAAAAACGGTTATCGTTTTTACTTTAGGGGTGAAAAAGTAGGGCTAAAATTCTGCGCGCATTTTAACATTTATATGACAAGGGTCGAACTGTTTCTGACAAGAATTTACAATTTCAGGGAAATCTTTGCTCTTTTTCAATTTAAAAGTGTAAAAACAGAACAATATTGCTACTTAAAATAAGATTTAATCGCTTAATGTTGTTTATCGTCTTGCATTCATCCATGATCTGCTTATGATCTATTTTAAAATTTTTTCTTAGTGATGGTACCTAATGACTTTTAAATCTCTTAAATGTATTTTACTGATAACACTGTTAGGGTTTTCTGCTTTTATACACGCAGAGCAGATAGATAATCCTTATCAAGGGAGCATTTTGGTTGAGTCTTTTGATGAAGCACAGTTAAAAGCAAAGGCGCTTAAGCAAGTGCTAATTAAAGTGTCAGGAAATGCTGAGATTGGCAGCCGTGACGAGACTAAACTGTTAATTAAAAAAACACAGCAACTACTGTCGCAATACGGTTATCGAAAAATTCAAGGTCAAGAGTACTTTTCGGCAGTCTTTGACCAAAGTAAAATCAACCAAGCAATAAAAGATATGCAACAACCCATCTGGGGGGATACTCGTCCTACTACGCTGATCTGGTTAGTCAATAACAATGAGCTCGTTTCAGATCATTTTATCAAAAAAAGTGAAGACAATGCTTTAAGCTGGTCAATACAACAGTCAGAGCAACAACGTGGTATTCGTGTTCAATTCCCGCTTATGGATTTAGATGATAATCTGGCACTTTCAATCTCCGATGTCAAAGGTCAGTTTTATGATCAGCTCAGTAGCGCATCTGCGCGTTATGAACGTGCAAATTTCGTTGCTGCAGAGTTACAGAGTGTTGCTAATGATAGGTGGAAGTTAAATTGGCAATTAATTCAAAGTGGTGCTGTTGTACAGCAAAACAACGTTCTTTTAAGTGAGACATTTGTAGGTAATAAGTCTGAGGTAGTAAAAAAGATGGTTAATGCTATTGCCGATTATTACGCTAGCCAATATGCAATCCTTGATAATCAAGGTGAAAAATTTACTCAGACAATTCATATTAAAGGCATTAATTCATTGCAGACTTTGACGCAATTAAACACGGTATTAAAAAATCTTCTCTCTATCTCTTCATATAACATTGTTAACGCACAGGGTGATCAAGTTTCTGTCACAGTGAAGCTCAACGGCGGTTTAAATAGTTTCAAAAATGCCTTAATTGCTCAATCTCAGTTACAGTTAATTGAAGACCTTCCTGCACAAGTTGAACCAGAAAATTTACTTACGGAGCCAGATGAAGATAATGGTATCGAGCCTGTCAGTGAACCGGTTAAAACCGACGAACTTTATTTTAATTGGCACTAAGGGAAATCATGCCACAGGATGAATTACGATTTCAATATCCGCTACTTGCACTGAAATTTCCAGATGACGAGACTTTTGCTAGCTTTTATCCTGGTCAAAATGCAGCGTTACTAACCCAGTTAAAAAATAGTGTTGTAGGCAGTGGTGAACCGGTTCTATATATGTGGGGCGAGTCAGGTAGTGGGCGCTCACATCTCTTGCATGCTCTGTGTTCTGAAGTAGATGAGTTAGGGCGAAGTGTTGCTTATATTCCTCTTCATCACCATCAAGGAATGAGCCTTGATATTTTTGAAAATATGGAGAATATGTCGTTACTTTGTATAGATAATATTGACGCTATAGCGGGCAATAAAAAGTGGGAAAAAGCACTTTTCGACTTTTATAATCGCTGGGTAGATACAAAAGAGCAACGCCCTAAAGGCGCTAGTTTAATTGTTTGTGCCAACAACTTACCCAAGCAGATTGGTATTAAGCTGAAAGATTTAGTGTCACGTTTAGAGTGGGGCGCATGTTACCACTTAGCGCCATTAAACGACGAAGAGAAACTAGGCGCATTACAGTTGCGTGCAGAGCTAAAAGGAATGAAATTACCCGTTGATGTTGGGCGCTTTTTATTAAATCGGCTTTCTCGCGAAATGGATTTATTGCTCAATACCTTAGACCGTTTAGATAATGCTTCGCTTGAAGCACAACGCAAACTCACCATTCCTTTTGTGAAAGAGGTGCTTGGCCTGTAAAAATAGTTATTTTCTATTCAATACAGGCTTATACCTGCCAGTTATACCGATCAATGACAGCTAAATGCCACTTATATATTACTTGGTAACTGTGATTGCCTCTTATGGAAAATCAAGTTAAGTATAGGTTCTGAAGAAAGGAGCACCTTTAATCAAAATTCGAGGTTCCTAGCATGTAATTAAAGCCTACTGGTGGTTTTGCATATACGAGGATCTTGTTTATGTAAAACATGTAGGCTTTTTACTCGATTAGATATTCTTAGCTAGCTTCTAAAGAGCTCTACCTCTAGAAGCGAATAACCCCTTAGTTATAAAAGATCGCCTACACTGTAGTTTAGGTGCCTACTACTTAATAACTCAACTACTCAAAAGAGCATTATGAATAGTTACAATGACAGTAATTCTCAATTCTGATTATTTATAAGTAGGAGCACTTTAGCCATGAGTGGTACCACTTACAGTACTACTTTAAATCGTAGATGTCAGTGTACCTCCTCGTTTCCTATGGACATAAAAAAAGCCCGCAACATCAATTGGTTATTGATATTACAGGCTTTAGTTGGCTACTAATATTTTAGAGCCTATAGGTGGTGGAGATGGGGGGAGTCGAACCCCCGTCCGAAAAACCTCCGCCTTCGGTACTACATGCTTAGTCTATCTTTTAGTTAACTCTCGACACTCCGACAGACAGGATTGCTAAGAGCGAGTTCGATACTATTTCGCGGTTCACCCTCGAACAAGGTTCCCTCGCTATCCAAATGTAAATGACCTTCCGAATCCCTGCCCATAGGAGAAACGTGGGTGGAAGGCTAGCTAGCCTAAGCTGCTAGAGCGTAGTTATCGTCGTTTGCAACTATAACTTTGACGGCTTTTTACGAGGCCAGCCGTCACCTCGGCATGCACCTTGGGTTTCAAGAATCTCGTCGAGTCCTAAATCATCCCCACAGGTATTTCATTATTCACTTAGTAAGACAGCGATTAACGAAATTAGTTTAACAAAACATTGAACAACAATATAGCGTTACTTTGCCTGTTGTTGTTTAACTGCTTGTTTATCGAACGTCATGCTTCATCATGCGTTCTTTTTGAACTTTCCATTCACGATCTTTTACGTCTGCTCGTTTATCGTGATCTTGTTTACCTTTTGCAAGTGCAAAAGAGATTTTTACCCAAGCCTTTTTCCAATACATAGAGACTGGAATAATAGAGTAACCTTGGCGTTCAACTTTACCAATTAGGTTATCTATTTCACGACGCTTAAGTAGGAGCTTTCTGTAGCGTAGCGGATCACAGACCACATGGGTTGATGCTGCAATCAAAGGGGGAATTGTCGCGTTTAATAACCAAGCTTCACCATCCTTTAAGAAAATGTAGCTATCGGCGATATTTGCTTTTCCTGCACGTAACGATTTCACTTCCCAACCTTGTAGTTCAAGTCCCGCTTCAAAGCGTTCTTCTAGGTGGTACTCGTGACTCGCACGTTTATTGCGTGCAATCGTATTTTCGTTGTTTTTAGTTTTTTTATTTTTCTTAGCCATAGTCTGACATTGTAACCTTGATTGAATTAAAAATGCTATTTCAATTTATGATTTATTTTATGCGTTAGTGTAAACTTGGCGTTTTTTATTTCAAGCATTTAAAGAGTTTAATCAATGGCAGAAGTATCACGTAGCGCATTGTTGATGTATAGCGCCGATGAAATGTATAAGTTAGTTAATGACGTGAGCGCGTATCCTGAATTTTTACCTGGTTGTGTTGATGCAAAGATACTAACCCATGTTGATGATACCATGAGTGCGTCAGTGGTTGTTTCAAAGGCTGGCATTAAACAAGAGTTCACCACTGAAAATAGGTTGTCTTCTGGGCGTGCGATTGAAATGAATTTAGTTGACGGACCATTTAAGCATCTAAGCGGTGGGTGGCGTTTTTTACCGCTTGATGAACAAGCATGTAAAGTGAGTTTAGATTTAAAGTTTGAGTTTAGTAGTAAGCTAGTAGAAGTGGCATTTGGACGTATTTTTAATGAGTTGGTCGGCTCTATGGTGAAGTCTTTTTCAGAGCGCGCAAAAATTGTTTATGGGGTGAGATAATGTCGATGATTGAAATTGAAGTTGTTTATGGTTTACCTCATAAACAGGTATTACTATCATTACCTGTACCTGAAGGAAGTTCAATTGAGGAATCAATTAAACTTTCTGGAATAACGGGGCATTTCCCTGAGATTGTCCCGAGTGAGGCAACTGTGGGTATTTTTAGTCGTCCTGAAAAGTTACAAACCATTGTTAAAGCTGGCGACCGCATTGAAATTTACCGGCCATTGATTGCAGACCCAAAAGAGATGCGTAAATTACGTGCCGCTAAAATGGCGAAAAAGTAATATCATACATTAGAACGGCTCAATTTAGGATAGACATAACTTATGTAGTGCTGAGTATCTCTATTTTGCAAACTTATTTAGTAAGTCTGCTCGCGACGTCCGTGGCGAGCAACTCCCCATACACAGATCAATCTATTTTTATCACAACTGACGTTTTTATATTCTTTTTGTTTGCCGTTTGTTCAATTATCCGGAGTAAAAAAGAGAAAAGATTGCTGAACCGGCAGGGCAACATTTTTTGAGCAACTTTACTGTATTTTCGGCTATTGATGTACGACCACAATGTATAGAAACTAAGTTGTCAATAAAGAGCGATTCAAACAGGTAAGGCCGACCTTCAACAGACCGTTAGGGTCAGAAGTCGCTCCTCAACTTGAGCCCGTATATAAGCCAGCATTTAACTGTTAACTTTGTTTGTAATTTCTTTTTGACATACGGTTGGAATCCATCTTGGCCCTAGGCTAATCATTTGATTTTTAAAGTTGTGAAAGGTGAAATGACAATAAGTTATTCATAAATACGATTAATTTATCAATTATGGTAAATTTCACATTTTCGTCGATTACAGTCTAAACTTAACGATTTGGTTACAAAAGTTTTTAAAAGCTATTAGCTAATATCATATCGGAAGCTTTGACATTGAAAGCATCACCGTTATGCTGTATTTTTAGCTGAATTCTTGTTAAGTATGGTACTTTTTGTTTATGTGCTGTAAGTGACGTTGAATTCGTCAATCGATTGAAAAATAGATGCTTTTGCTTCCGCTTTTGTTGGTAACTATAGGTAATAAAGGATTAATCCATGAGTGATAATGTGAATAATAATGAAGATCAATTAAAAGAATCTCAAAATGAGGCTGACTTAATTGAAAACACAAATGGTATTCTTACTGAGCCAAATTTAATTGAAGATGAAGTATTAGCTGAAATAGAAGCTATACAAGCCGCTATTGCAGAAGATGAAACTCCGATTGAAGAGATTGAAACTGCCGCTGGCGAAAACAGCGACGGTGGAAGTTCTTCTGCTGTTGATTTTACGCGTGACGGATCTGAGACACTTGCTAGTACAGACTTTCAGACTGCTAGTTTTGCATTTAATGCAGTGACTAACGAATTCATCGATACAAATAATTTTGTATTGACGACAACAAATAATGCGGATACATCTGGTTCAACACCATCAATCATTGGAACAACAACCTCTCCCTCTTCGCCAATAGTACCTTCTGCAGATAGTTCGCTCAGTGCACAGTTTACTGATAACTTTGTATCTGGTGTGAGTTACAACACCTCATCTGGTTTGTCCGGATTTACAGGCGATACAGGCACTGCGGGCGAGTTTAAATATAACATCGGTGATGTCATTACATTTAAAGTGGGTGATGTGATCATTGCTGAGTTTAATGCAGATGCTATCAATGGCGATATTTTGTTTCTGCAAGATATATCGGGCCATGACTTAACAGAAAATAACGCTAGTCATATAGAAAATATGGCAATATTTTTACAAGGCTTGGACAGTGATTTAAGTGACTCCAATAGTGCCGATGGTATTTTACGAACAGATAGCCTCGTCAATAATGAAGCTTCTTACGCTACTAATATTACTATAAGTGAAGCGATTCATGAGGCGTTTATTAATTATATTGATCCAACAACAGGGCTGCCATTAGATATTACCTCTTCAGGTAAAGAGATGATTTCGCAAGCATTGGCTTCAGTTGGTATAGAATTTACAAGAGATACAGAACGCGATGAAAGTGGAGAAAATACCTTCGAGTCTATCGCGATGGAACATGTTACTGAAACCATCCAAGAGCTTGCAGGGGACAGAACACCTGAGCAAGCAGATGAGCGTGAAATAGACACAATTGAAGTACCTGGTGGATTGATTAACTTTAATTTCCAAGAAGCAGATGGAGTAATCACTTTTACTACTGATGATTTACTTGTTGGTGCAATTGGTCAGCAGGTAATTACTGCGAATTTACTCGTTGATAATGTTAGGTTATCTGCTGCTTTTGAAAACATCGGTACATTAGTTGATAACGGTGATGGCAATTACGAGATTCAACTGAATGAAGGAGTAACAGGTAAAGAGTTGGAAGGACTCGCTATTGATTATCGAGTTGAAGATTGGACGGTAAGTAAAGAAGTAACCTCACAAACATTAGACAGTTTTAAATCCCACCTTTCGGCAAATATCGAAGATGTACAAGAAGATGCTGGTTTTAATCAATTTACATTAAACAGCACACTCAGCTTTCAGCAAGATTCTCAGTTGCAAATTAATTTTTCAAGTGAATTATTAAGTCAACAACTAACAGCCCAAATAACGCAAGAGTTAGCTGATTTAGGTAAAACAGCGGTTACGGAAAATGGCGTTTTACAAATTGCAGAGTATGCTGATGACTTCACCGTACCTCTTGAGTACTCAAATGATGGAGGAGTTACTTGGACTGCAATGACAGTCGTAAGTATTGATACAACAGGTAATATTCCTCGCCCAATATTTGGTTTTGAATTAGCGTCAGGCAATAGCAGTGTTGAAATTCGTGTTCCAATTTTTGATGATGTTACGGAAGAACCAACAGAATATTTTCGAGCTGAAATAACGGGTGACAATTTTTACGATGAAACTATCGTATTTGCGATAGAAGACAATGATTCAGTTGCATCAGTTCTACCACAAATTGATATCGATTATGTATTGATCACTGAAGGGCAAGGCGAGGCTATTTTTACTCTAACACTCAGTGAAAAAAGTGATGATGTGATCACCGTCGAATATGATACGGCTGAGTTATCTGCAAAGTTTGGAGTGGACTTTGAAGCAACTTCAGGGATTGCGATTTTTCAACCAGGTCAAACAACAGCAGAAATTAAGATTGCAATTGTTGATGATCTAATAAGTGAAATTTCACCTGAATTTGCACTGATAAACCTTTCAAATGCAACCAACGCGGTAATTAATGATGCACAGGGAACATTACGTATTTTTGATAATGATTACCCTGTTAACCTAAGTGTATCATCTCCTGAAGTTAACGAAGGTGAGCAAGCAGTATTTACCGTTAACATAGAAAAAGAGTTAGGTGGCAAACCAGAATCGCTTGCATTAGTTAACTTATCACTTTCAAATGGCACTGCCGTCGATCCACAAGATTTCGACAGTTCAACTTTAAGAGTATTTTATGGCGAAACTTCTAATCCACAATATTTAGACTTCGATGGTAGAGGCAATGTTATTTTACCGATAGGTGTAACCAGTTTAACTGTGATTGTAGATACAGTAAATGACAGTGTTTTCGAACAACCTGAGGATTTTTCTTTAACAGTTAAAGTCGCAAATGCTCAAGCGACAGGTAACGTAACTATTTTAGATAATGATACTAATTTAGCTCCAACGCTAACTGCAGAAAATGGTCAAATGGATGAAGATGGTGGTAGCGTAACAGTTAAATTTGAAGCAAAAGATACTGATGGCACAATTGTTTCAACTGTTGCAACGGTACCTGCCGAGCAAGGCACTGTAGTTGTGAATGATGATGGTACTTATACTTTTACCCCTGTTAAAGATTTTAATGGCGAAGCAACTATAACTCTGGTTACCGAAGATAGTGAAGGTGCAACGAGTTCGACGACATCAAAAGTTGTGGTCAATGCTATTAATGATAAACCATCTGAAATAGTCTTAGATAATTTGACTGTGAATGAGAATGATATAGGGGCCGTAATCGGCAAACTCAGTACCACTGATGTTGACGATGGCGACAGTCATACCTACACGGTTGATGACAACCGATTTGAAGTCGTTAATGGTGAGTTAAAACTCAAAGAGGGAATTAGCTTAGATCACGAAACACAAGACAGTATCGTGGTGAAAGTCACCTCAACGGACAGCGGTCAACTGAGCACCGAGCAGAGCTTCACCATTGCCG
>NZ_PIZM01000015.1 GCF_002835465.1 Psychromonas sp. psych-6C06
CGGCCGCTCTTCCGATCTAACGTATTGAGCTAACTTGTACTAATTACCCGTGAGGCTTAACCATACAAACTCTAAGAGTTTTGTATACCAAGACGAGTCGAAAGACTATAAAAGAAATGCTTGCGAAGCATATTTTACGAAAACATTGCAAAGATTAAGAAGAACAAGCAGATTACGAAGTAATTTGCAGTTTCGTACTGTTTAACGAAGTTAAATAGTGGAAACAAACAGCTTTTCTAATTAACTTTTTTGTTTGGCGACAATAGCGCTGTGGTCCCACCTGATTCCATTCCGAACTCAGTAGTGAAACGCAGTTGCGCCGATGGTAGTGTGGGGTCTCCCCATGTGAGAGTAGGTCATCGCCAAACGCCTAATACGAACAATCCCTGTTGACTACGTCAGCAGGGATTTTTTCGTTTTATGCATTTGATAAATGAAGACCTACTCCCACATGGGGCAGGTGAGCAGCCTGCCGTAGGCAGTAGCAAGTCATGTGATAGTAGGGCGAGTATCGCGACAGCGATGGCTCATGAGCAATGTTCACCCATCGCCAAACGCCCAATAACAAACCCCTGTTGAGTTAGTTCCCGACAGGGGTTTTTTATTGCCTACGATTTATGACCTACTCCCACATGGGGAAAGGTGAACAGCCTGCCGTAGGTAGTAGCAAATCATGGGATAGTAGGGCGAATATCGCGAAGCGATGGCTCATGAGCAATGTCTACCCATCGCCAACCGAGCTAAGCCTTAAATATCAGAATAACCCTTGTGACTACATCAGGAATTTTTTGGTTTTAGGACTTTTATAAATGAAGTATGGCTAATTGATTGCCGTAATCGGACAGAAAGAAATGATTAATAATCATGTCTGAGGTGTTTCACCATACAATGCGTACATTAGTAGCGATGGTTTATGGACAGTCTTCAGTCATCGCCTATTAACACTCCAATTTTTTCTTACCTACAATTACTTCGCCAACATTCTAACGTTATAATTACCCTTTAATTATGAGGAATTGCTAAAGCATGGCCAAAAAGAAGCCACAGATTACACTGAGATCCTATGGTATTTATTCTACTTGGGAATCTAAATCTAAAGATTTACCGAAAATTATGGAGTTTACTACTGAGGTACCTGCTGAAATAGACATTGAATTTGGTTTAACAATTAATGTTAAAAGCGCTCGCGGTCAAAAGATCTTTTACTGCATTGATCACCCGGGGATTTATGATACGAACGGCAATATTAGGGCGCCTTTTACTGGAGAGGTGCATATAACTAATAATGATTGGGATTTCTATCTCGGTGATACTGTCTGGTCGCCTATTAATGATAAGTGCGGTTGTTGGAAAATGAGTATTACGCTAAATGGTGATGTTGTAGCAAACAAGTCTTTTAACGTCGGGGTATCTGACGAAAGAAGTACTAAACAGCGATTCTCGGCCTTTAAGTAAGTTTTGAGAAGTGTTTACAGGTCATGCCTGCTGATTTTTCTTCAAATAGAATGCTGATCAAACCTTCTCTTAGCGCGCCTTTTGAAGGCCTGATAAACTCAATTTCAAAGCATTCAAAAAGTGCAATTAAAATGGACAAGCCACTCGCAAATACCGGAATCCTAGACGCTTTTAACCCTTCTACCTGCAATTGAGCGTTGCTCTTTGAAAGGATGCACTGTCGTTTTATTTCATTCAGTACAGGTAGTGTTAGATTTGAAGCTATTTGTTGTTTCGCATTCACTTCATTGACGGCTTGGATCGTACCTGATGCTCCCATGCAGATTGACCAATTGAGTAACTTGTACTCATTCAAGAAAGGCTGAATAACTTGTTTAGCTTGCGTAATTGCTTGATTGAAATTTTCTGCAGATAATAACTGATTTGAAAAATGTTCGTTTAACCAGGTAACACAGCCCATATTCAAGCTTTCTGCTTTGAGGACAGTATTGCCTTTCCCGATGATAAGCTCTGTGCTTGCACCACCGATATCTATAACTAGTAGCTGTTCATCTAAACGCTCAGTAAAAGCGACACCTCGATAGATGGTTTTCGCTTCGTCTATGCCTGAAATAAGGTTTATAGGCTGCCCTATAATCTCTTCTGCTTGCTTGATGAAGTGTGCTTTATTATTGGCAAGACGTAATGCTGCAGTTGCAGTGATGATTATTTTTCGAGGTTGAATAGTGTCTATTTCATTTCTGAAGGTTTGTAGGCAATCTAAACCTATTTGAATGGTTTTTTTATCCAGGTTGTTGTCACTATCAAGTCCTGACGCTAATCTAACTTTCTGTTTCTTCTTTGAAAAAACGCTAAAACCATTATCATTTTGGGTCACTGTTAACATGTGAAAACTGTTAGAGCCTAAATCGATAATGGTATAGCGTGGTGCAGTCATAACGTTAAACTTATCTCTTATGGTTACGGTGATAGTTATCTTTACGACTGTTTGGTCGTGTGCTGTTATGTGCTTTATATTTTGTCACTTTCATAACAGGCAAGGAATCTAATAGTGCATCTTTATCATACTCACTGACTGGTATAGTATGTTTGATATACTCTTCAATAGCAGGAAGATTAAAAACATATTTTTCACAGGCTAATGTTATCGCTAGGCCCGTTTGACCAGCTCGACCAGTACGACCTATACGGTGTACATAATCTTCACAATCATCGGGTAGGTCAAAGTTAAATACGTGTGAAACTTTAGGTATATGTAAACCACGTGCTGCAACATCTGTTGCAACTAAAATATCTACTTCGCCATCTGTAAACTGTTTTAATATTTTTTCACGTTTTTTCTGTGGTACATCACCGGTCAGCAAGCCTGCACGTAAACCGTCACCAGCAAGGTATCCCCATACTTTTTCACAAGCATGCTTGGTGTTTGCGAAAACGATTGCTTTATCTGGCCACTCATCTTCCATCAAGGTCAACAACAATAGCATTTTGTCTTCATTTGAAGGGTAAAACAGCTCTTCTGTGATATTGGCAGAGGTCATTTTTTCAGGCTCAATCTGGATATGCTCCGGATCGTTCATATGCTCAAAGGCGAGCTCTTGTACTTTGTGCGATAGAGTTGCAGAAAACAACATATTTAAGCGTTGGTCTGCAGCTGGCATACGTCTGAATAGATAGCGGATATCTTTAATAAACCCCAAATCGAACATGCGGTCTGCTTCATCAAGTACCACGCTTTGAATCGATTCTAGGCTGATAACACCCTGTTTAACGAAATCGATAATACGGCCAGTGGTGCCAATTAAAATATCGACGCCTTTTTCTAGCTTGTTAAGTTGAATTTCAACTTTCTCACCCCCATATGCTAAACCTAAGCGTACGTTGGTGCTTTTTGCGAGTATAATCGCATCTTTATGAATTTGAATCGCAAGTTCACGTGTCGGTGCTAAAATGATAGCCCGCGGTTGATTCTTACGGCGATTTTCAGGTGCGTCATTAACGAGTAAATGATGAAATACTGCGGGTAAAAACGCTAAGGTTTTACCAGTACCTGTTTGTGCTTGTCCTGCGATATCTTTTCCTAAAAGGGTGATAGGCAGTGACAATGCTTGAATAGGTGTGCAGAATTCGTAACCTTGTTCGGTTAGACCTGAAATTAGACGCTTCTCAAGAGGAAGGTCTGCAAATTTTGTTTGAGTTAGATGTGTTTTATTCATTTGCAGAGCATAACAGTTTATGCTTGCAATAAGTATTGAGATCGATTCAAATAATGAAAATTATTTTTGCTATATTCATGATATAGTATTTATTTACTAGCTAATTCCTTCTGGAGAGTACAATGAGCGATAATATCGTAACTTTAAGTGATGCAAGTTTTGACGAAGATGTAGTAAATGCATCAGGACCTGTTTTAGTTGATTTTTGGGCTGAATGGTGTGGACCTTGTAAAATGATTGCCCCTATTCTTGGTGAAGTGGCTACTGAATATGCAGGTAAAGTTACAATCGGTAAACTAAACATCGATGAAAATAACGCAACGCCACCTAAATTTGGTATTCGTGGCATCCCAACACTACTATTATTTAAAGATGGTAAAGTTGCTGCGACTAAAGTTGGTGCGCTTTCAAAATCACAACTAGTTGAATTTTTAGAAGCAAACATCTAAAAATGAATAACAGATTGGATAAGTTGTGATCTACAACGTGTCCAATCTGGACTATTACAATTTTTAATGCTACCTTTACGCTCAAAATATGAGCAAATCATTTCTGACAACTCATCATCCACTCACAGTAAATCTGATTATCTATATAACTTATGAATCTAACTGAATTAAAGAACACTCCCGTACACAATCTTGTAAAACTTGGTGAATCAAAAGGGCTAGAAAATTTAGCTCGCCTAAGAAAGCAAGATATTATTTTCGCCATCTTAAAAGCCCACGCAAAAAGCGGTGAAGATATTTTTGGTGCTGGTGTCCTCGAGATATTACAAGATGGTTTTGGTTTCTTACGAAGCTCTGATAGTTCATACCTTGCTGGACCGGATGATATTTACATCTCTCCGAGTCAGATTCGCCGCTTCAATTTACGAACTGGTGATAGTGTCGAAGGTAAGATTCGACCACCTAAAGATGGTGAGCGTTATTTTGCTTTATTAAAAATTAACCAAGTCAATTTTGATAAACCTGAAAACTCCCGCAATAAAATCCTCTTCGAAAACTTAACTCCTATCCATCCTGATGAACGTTTACGATTAGAAAGTGGAAGCGGAAGTACAGAAGATATCACTGCGCGTATTCTTGATCTTGTTTCTCCGATTGGTAAAGGTCAGCGTGGTTTGATTGTTGCGCCACCTAAGGCCGGTAAAACAATGCTGCTGCAAAACATTGCGCAAAGTATTACTCAAAATAATCCAGATGCGGTATTAATCGTATTATTAATCGATGAACGTCCAGAAGAGGTGACAGAAATGAGTCGCCTAGTACGTGGTGAAGTAGTTGCCTCCACTTTTGATGAGCCTGCGAGCCGTCACGTGCAGGTTGCCGAAATGGTTATCGAGAAAGCAAAACGTTTAGTTGAGCATAAAAAAGACGTTATCATCTTGCTTGATTCTATTACTCGTTTGGCGCGTGCTTATAACACTGTTGTACCAAGCTCTGGTAAAGTGTTAACGGGTGGTGTAGATGCCAATGCTTTGCATCGTCCAAAACGTTTCTTTGGTGCTGCGCGTAATGTTGAAGAGGGTGGTAGTTTAACAATTCTTGCAACAGCTCTAATTGATACCGGTTCTAAAATGGATGAAGTTATTTACGAAGAGTTTAAAGGCACAGGTAACTCTGAAATTCATCTTAATCGTAAGCTTGCTGAAAAACGTACTTACCCTGCGATTGATATCACTCGCTCTGGTACGCGCCGTGAAGAGCTATTAACTAAAGCTGATGAATTACAACGTATGTGGATTCTACGTAAAATATTACACCCTATGGGTGAGACAGGCGCTACGGAGTTTATGATCGATAAACTTGGCTTAAGCAAAAGCAACGATGATTTCTTCGATGCAATGAAGAACCAAAAGACTAAATAGTACGTATATATTGTCATGTTAATAACGCTACTTTTATGTAGCGTTTTTTTTATCCATTTTTTGAGAATAACACTATGAAATTTGATGATTTACGCGACTTTTTAGCGCAGCTAGAAGAGAAGGGTTTATTAAAGCGTATCCAGCAAGAGATTGATCCTAATTTAGAGATGACAGAGATCTCTGATCGCACATTACGTGCCGGTGGACCTGCTTTGTTATTTGAAAACCCAAAAGGTTTTGAAACACCAGTATTAACTAATTTGTTTGGCACAACAGAGCGTGTTGCATTAGCAATGGGTAAAGAAAAAGTCTCTGAGTTACGCCAAGTCGGTGAGTGGCTTGCATATTTAAAAGAGCCTGAACCGCCTAAAGGCATTAAAGCAATGTGGGAAAAACTACCTATTTTTAAGCAAGTGTTAAACATGCCTACTAAAACGGTATCCAAACCAGCTTGTCAGCAGATTGTGATGCAGGGAGAAGAAGTTGATCTCACTAAGCTACCGGTTATGAGATGTTGGCCCGGCGATGTTGCTCCGCTTATCACATGGGGATTAACGATCACTCGTGGTCCTTACAAAAAACGTCAAAACTTAGGGATTTACCGCCAGCAATTAATTGGTAAAAATAAAATTATTATGCGTTGGTTATCGCATCGTGGTGGTGCGATAGACTTTCAACAATGGCAAGAAGCTAACCCAGGTAAACCCTTTCCTGTTTCTGTTGCACTTGGCGCTGACCCTGCGACTATCTTAGGCGCAGTAACGCCAATTCCAGATAGCTTATCCGAATATGCTTTTGCTGGCCTATTACGTGGTTCACGCACTAAAGTAGCAAAAAGTTTAAGTAATGATTTAGATGTGCCAGCCACTGCTGAAGTAATACTAGAAGGTTATTTGCAACCTGGAGAGCTTGCACCAGAAGGCCCCTATGGCGATCATACTGGTTATTATAACGAAGTTGATGACTTCCAAGTCATGACGGTAACTCATGTCACAACACGAGAAAAGCCGATCTACCATAGTACATATACGGGTAGACCACCTGATGAACCTGCTATTTTAGGCGTTGCTTTAAATGAGGTCTTTGTTCCTATTTTACAAAAGCAATTTCCGGAAATTGTAGATTTTTACTTACCTCCTGAAGGTTGCTCCTATCGTATGGCGGTTGTCTCTATTAAGAAACGTTATCCGGGCCATGCCAAACGTGTGATGTTAGGTATTTGGTCTTTCCTTCGTCAGTTTATGTACACCAAGTTTATAATTGTGTGTGATGACGATGTAAATGTTCGTGATTGGAATGATGTGATGTGGGCAATTACTACGCGCATGGATCCGGCTCGCGATACCACGATGGTAGAGCATACGCCGATTGACTATTTAGACTTTGCCTCGCCGGTATCAGGACTAGGTTCAAAAATGGGGCTCGATGCAACTAATAAATGGGCTGGAGAGACAGATCGAGAATGGGGTGTCCCTATCGTTATGGACGAAAAAGTAAAAGATAAAATAGATACACTTTGGCAAGAATTAGATATTTTGTCATAATAAATGTTACTAATTTGTTAATCCCCATTAAAGAGAAATAAATGTCTATTGTTACTTGTAAAGTAAGTTCCATTGAAAAACTTAATGATTTTTTATACCGTATTTTTTTGCAACCCCAGGAAGCGGTGTCCTACAAAGCGGGTCAATATGTTTCGGTAGTCATGGGTGAAAAAGACAAACGCCATTTTTCTATCGCTAATGCGCCAAGTGCTGACCTAATAGAGCTTCATATCGGTGCAACGCCTGAAAATAGTTACGCAATGCAGGTCATTGAGCAGATGCAAAATGAAGGGCAAGTTGAGGTGGAGATCGCTAATGGTGATGCTCACTTACGTGAAGAATCTACACGTCCCATTATACTTGTAGCAGGCGGAACAGGTTTTGCTTATGTAAAGTCGATTCTGGAACAGATTGTTGACCTTCATCTAACTAATCCGGTTTACCTATACTGGGGCGTAAAAGAGCAGTCACATTTTTATTTTGAAAAAGAAGCTGCAAAATGGGCCAGTGAACATGAAAACGTGCATTTTCATCCAGTGATTGAAATGGCTGGAGACGATTGGCAGGGACATAAAGGTTATGTACACCATGCTGTTTTACAGGACTTTTCTGACCTTAATGCTTTTGATATTTACGTCGTTGGGCGCTTTGAAATGGCAAAAATAGCGCGTGAAGATTTCTTAAAACAAAATGCATCTGTCGAGCATATCTTTGGTGATGCATTTGCATTTATTTAAGTCACTATAAACATTAAGAAATATTAATGACAACTAAACCCACTGAATTACCAGATATTTCTCTGATGGAATCGGTAGATAAACTGTTTCTGCGTTTTTTAGTGGGAAAGAATAAGATTTATCAAGAAGAGGAGTATAACGATGGTCTCTCCGAAGCAGAGCTTGATGATAAAGCCTTAGGTTTGCCTTCAGAGCTTCAACAAGATGGTTGGAATAAGCGTATCTTATTGGATGTTGAAAAAGAGCGAGTAATGCGGGAAAAAGCCGATAAACGGCTAAGTGATAAACGCAATGCATTATTAACGCGCTACTTCCAACAATCATTATTAAAAGTCGTTAATGAAAAGTTATCGCATATCGATACGGTAATTTTAGAGCAACTTCAGTTGCGAGATAGTACGGTTGACCTGATCAAAAAACTGCTTGCAGGTGAGCCTCGTTACTCTGTGCTTGCATCACTTTTAGACAACAATATAGGCACTCGCAATCGTTTGCTGTCATTGGTGGCCAGCGAAGACTTTATGACTGAATTAGGGCGTTCTCCACGACAAGTGCGAGACATCCAGAGTGCAGTTGGGCTTATAGGCACCGATGTATTACGCTATTTAGTTCCTGCCATATTATTTAAATATCGTATTAATGCTTACAGCCAACATAACCGATTGTTTGCTAAAAAGTTATGGCGTTACGAGATGACATTAGGGCAAGCTTGTACGGCATTAATGATTGATGAAAACTATCGTCGTCCTTATGAAGGGATGTTACTCTCGGCGATGGTTAACTTTGCTTATGTTGCCAGTTATCAACAATATTTAAGTTCTTTTGAAGTAGTACGTAATGCTTGCCTTGATCACGCCCGTGAAAAGGGTGAAAAATTACGCCATGACTTTTTTTATGATATTCAGACCGACGCCGCCTCCTTACAAGCATTACTGGTCTCACAGTCTGGGCTACAACTCAGCTTATCATTATCGAAGAAGCTTTTTTCTAAGTCATTTCCCCACCTTGTAAATGCATTGCAAGAGGAAGTTGATTTAACGCCCTTTGACGAGCGTGGTAAAATAGGCAAAGTACTTTTTAAGGCGGTCCGCTTTGCTAAATATGACCAATTACGTGCTTCACGATTATTTAAATCGGCTTGGATTGAACAATACATGTTGGAATCCCACATAGAATCAGATGTTTACAAAACACTGTTGCGACAAGAACTGTTCCGTTTTAAACCAACTTGGTAAATATTGATAAAGCAGGTAAAATGCGCCTTCCATTTTACAGAGAAGAAATAAATGCCAACTTCATCAGATAGATTTAGTGATATTCGCCCTTATAATGATGATGAGATCCAGCCTGCGATCCGACGTGTTATTAACAGTGATGAATTTATCGATGCGATTATCAGTTTCCGATTCTCTAAAATAGCTAAATTCAGTGGCTTTCTATTAAAGCCATTATTACGACGCTATTTTATGTATAAGTGGGGCGCGATTAATAGCATTGATGAGATGCAACAAATTGTGGGTGGATATATGCAACATATGATCGACTCAACGACTACCAAGTTCACCTATTCAGGGCTTGAAAATTTAGATGCTAATAAGAATTACTTATTTGTTTCTAATCATCGTGATATTGCAATGGATCCTTCCTTCGTTAATTGGGCCTTATTCTCTGAAAACTTTAAAACGGTACGAATTGCTATTGGAGACAATTTGCTTAGTAAGCCGTTTACCTCTGATTTAATGCGCATGAACAAAAGCTTCATTGTAAAGCGCGCTTTAAAAGCACCGCGTGAGATGATGAAAGCGGTATTACAACTTTCAGATTATATTTTTAGTTCTTTACAAAGTGACAGTAGCATTTGGATTGCACAGCGAGAAGGACGCGCTAAAGATGGTTTTGATAAAACAGAGCCTGCGCTAATAAAAATGTTTTACATGCAGGGTAAAAAACAGAAAATTGCTTTTAGCGATTATATTAAGCAGCTTAATATCGTGCCTGTTGCTGTTTCCTATGAATTTGATGCCTGTGACCAACAGAAAGCCAAAGAGCTTTATGACAAAGCTCAAACTGGGGAATATAAAAAATCAGAGTTTGAAGACATCGAAAGTATCGTGCGTGGTATTGTCGGCAAAAAAGGGCATGTTCATGTTGCATTTGGTAGACCACTTGAAGGTGACTTTGAAGATGCTGAGCAAGTAGCAAACGCAATTGATCAACAAATTTATAAAAATTATTACTTACATCCATCTAACTATATTGCGGCTAAACAGCAGTTGCAGGCGATTAGCGAAGCGGATAAAAATGCCTTTGCGTCACGTTTAGACAATATGCCTGCAGCGTTACAAGAAACAGTATTAAAAATGTATGCTAACCCGGTAAATAACAGCATTAAACAATAAAAACGCTTAAAATTAACGCGCTTGTTTATTTGTTATGCACATTTCCTTTTTAGCCAAAAGTCCAAATTTTGTCACATTTAGAATGTATCTTATTGATAAATTGAGCATAATCTATTTTTATTGTTACAGCTCAATTTTTCTTAGAAACTACTAACAGAGTTATCCACAGAGTTGTTGTGCGTTGAAAGTGAATATCCACTTACACGCACTCCCCAAATCTAAGGCTATTTAAAGTACTTAACTTTGCTATAATCGCAGTCTATTTCTAATAACTGGGTTATAAGCTAATGCCGACTATTCCTGAAAATCCCTTTGTACTTGTTGATGGCTCTTCTTATCTTTACCGAGCATTTTTCTCTCCTCCACATTTAACGAATTCAGCCGGTGAAGCAACGGGGGCTGTATATGGTGTGGTCAACATGCTTAAGAGTTTAATGCGTCAGTTTAATCCCTCGCACATTGTGGTGGTATTTGACGCAAAGGGAAAAACATTTCGCGATGATATGTATAGCGACTATAAAGCAAATCGGCCAAGTATGCCTGATGACTTACGTATCCAGATTGAGCCATTACATGCGGTTATTAAAGCGATGGGGTTACCTATTCTGACCGTTGATGGTGTCGAAGCCGATGACGTTATTGGTACGTTAGCGCAACAAGCTAGTGCAAAGGGAATTAAAACCCTGATTAGTACTGGCGATAAAGACATGGCGCAGTTAGTAGATGATAATACACTACTAATCAATACCATGACTGATACAGTGATGGATGTTCAAGGTGTTAACGAAAAATTTGGTATTCCACCAGAGTTGATAATTGATTACTTGGCATTAATGGGTGACAAAGTTGATAACATTCCTGGAGTTCCTGGCGTAGGTGAAAAAACAGCATTGGCTATGTTGCAGGGTATAGGCTCTATGGACACCATCTATCAAAACTTAGATAAACTAGCCCCACTCGGCTTTCGTGGTAGTAAAACCATGGCTAAGAAAATGGCAGATAATGAAGCGATGGCGCGCTTGTCCTATCAATTAGCCACAATCAAGTTAGACGTGGAATTGTCCGTTAGTTACGATGATTTCAAACATCGTGAGCAGGATAAAGATGAGCTGATTAAGCTCTTTGGTAAATTAGAGTTTAGACGCTGGCTATCAGCACTGCTTGATGGCACGAGTTCGACGCAGAGTGCTTCACAAAGTGCAAAAAATGGCAGTGTCGATGGCGATAAGGTTGCTCCTGCAAATAAAGCTCTGATAGATCGCTCTCGCTATAAAACCATTTATACACAAGGCCAGTTAATACAATTAATCAAAAAACTAGAAAGCAGTGAATTATTCGCTTTTGATACAGAAACAACAAGTTTAGATTACATGCAAGCTGAGGTTGTCGGTCTCTCATTTGCAATTCAAACCAATGCAGGGGATGAAGGCGAACCTGAAATAGAAGCAGTATACTTACCCTTAGCTCACGATTATATCGATGCCCCACAACAGCTAGATTTCAACGATACCTTCGCTAAGTTAAAGCCGCTTCTAGAAGATGAAAATCAGAAAAAGGTCGGACAAAACTTAAAATATGATCGTAGTGTATTGTTAAACCATGGTATAGAACTCAAAGGAATTCAGTTTGATACCATGCTTGAGTCTTATATCGTTGATAGCACCGGTAAGCATGATATGGATACTCTGGCCCTGAAATACCTAGACCATAAATGTATTTCATTTGAAGAGATTGCTGGTAAAGGTAAAAAACAGCTGACCTTTAATCAAATTAGTATTAAAGAGGCAGCACCCTATGCAGCGGAAGATGCAGATATTACTTTACGTTTACACCTTGAGTTATATAGCCGCCTTAAGGATTCAGAGTCACTATTGACGCTATTTAATGAAATTGAATTGCCTTTACTGAGCGTCTTGTCTGATGTTGAGCGAGGCGGTGTTGAGATAGACAGCGAACTGTTAGCTGTGCAAAGTACTGAGATTGCAAAACGTTTATCAGAGATTGAAGAGCTTGCTT
The DNA here is from genome assembly GCF_002835465.1 of Psychromonas sp. psych-6C06. Classification (NCBI taxonomy): domain Bacteria; kingdom Pseudomonadati; phylum Pseudomonadota; class Gammaproteobacteria; order Alteromonadales; family Psychromonadaceae; genus Psychromonas; species Psychromonas sp. psych-6C06. The sequence goes on from NZ_PIZM01000015.1 coordinate 12,238, forward strand.
ACCAAGAAGCGGGGAAACCTTTCAATTTAAGCTCTCCTAAACAGTTACAAACCATTCTGTTTGAAGAGTTAAATTTACCTGTTGTTAAGAAAACCCCTAAAGGTGCCCCCTCGACTGCGGAAGAGGTATTAGTAGAGTTAGCGCAGACTTATCCGCTACCTAAGCTTATTATTGAGCACCGTGGTTTAAGTAAATTGAAATCGACCTATACTGATAAATTGCCAAAAATGGTGAATGAAAAAACAGGACGCGTTCATACTTCTTATCATCAAGCGGTTACTGTGACAGGGCGTTTATCATCAAGCGATCCAAATCTTCAAAATATTCCTATCAGAAGTACAGAAGGTCGTCGAATCCGACAAGCGTTTATTGCACCAGCAGGGTATAAAATTGTCGCTGCCGATTACAGTCAAATCGAATTGCGTATTATGGCCCACTTGTCTCAGGACAAAGGCTTATTAGATGCTTTCTCACATGGTGTCGATATCCATAAAGCGACTGCAGCTGAAGTTTTTTCAGTGAGCTTAGATGAAGTGAGTGTGGATCAACGCCGTAGTGCGAAAGCGATTAACTTTGGACTTATCTATGGTATGAGTGCTTTTGGTTTGGCGAAGCAGTTAAATATTGGTCGTCAAGAAGCACAGCAATACATGGATAGATACTTCAACCGTTATCCTGGTGTATTAACCTATATGGAAGAGACACGTACAACTGCCAAAGAGCAGGGATATGTAGAAACTATCCTTGGGCGTCGCTTACAGTTACCAAATATAAACTCACGTAATGGCATGCTTAAAAAAGCATCTGAGCGAGCTGCTATCAATGCTCCAATGCAGGGGACGGCTGCCGATATCATTAAGAAAGCGATGATTGATGTGGCTAGCTGGGTTAAACAACAACCACAAGGTACTGTACAACTATTAATGCAAGTACATGATGAATTAGTCTTTAGTATTAAAGAGGAGTGTGTTGAAGGCTACACCCAACAAATCCAATCAATTATGGCCAATGCAGCGCAACTTGATGTTCCGTTGATTGCAGATGCAGACATGGGTAATAACTGGGATGAAGCACATTAAGTATAAATTTTAAAAAGATCCTGAACTTTTCCTAAAGAATAAGGACTAACCTTTTGAACTAGTTAGTTTATAGTTTCTTCCTTAGTTTTCCTCCGTATAGCTCCCTATCCGGAGGTTTTTTTGCTTAAATTTACGGGCAATGTAATCCTCAGTCTAATACCAAACGAAATAGCTGATCAATCTTAATGGTTAAAAGAAGCTATTTCAGCGTTAAAATTTCGTAAAGGGAACAACCATTGGTGTCAGGTTTCGTCTTGCGTTAAGTCACTTTTCATGCGCAAAACTTAGATCACATACTCAATTCGATTGGTATAATTCATAATATACGAGGTAATATAGTTGAATTATCTCACGTATTTATTGACGGCATTGCCTACAAAGAGGTTACTAAGTTGATGGGCTTAAGTTAAGCGATCCTAAAATTACAGCAGAGCTGAATAACCTTAGGATTAGTTTAGTAATGAAGACATTAATCAGAATTGGGGGTAAATAAATCAATGGGGAGTCGAGCAAAAAACAAAATCACCTCACTAACTCAATAGTGAGGTGATAGGTATTATTGGTTAAAGCATATCTCAATAAAAGCGCTGCCGTGCTCTGAGGTAAATGGCATTAATACTTTAGAACCATCAACTTGATGTTTGATCGTATGAGAAGGGCCTGAGACGACAATTGGAGTTGCCATACTAAATTCAAAGCCTTTTTCTCCTAACTGACGCTTAGCACCACCTGCGACCATATTAGTAATTTCACCGACCATATCAGTAATATCATCAGAAATATCTTCTATCTCTTCACCTACCATTAAACGAAAAACATTTAGTGCGAGTGGCTTATCAAAGCTAATAGAAAAAGACCCTTTAGCAGTCGGCCCTACCATGCCAATCAAACCAGAAACATCACCACGTGCAATGGCATCTTTTTTAAGGCTTGGTTTTCCTGGCTTAACTTCAATTTGTGCCATGGTTTGTAATACATTGATAAAAGATGACAAAAAAGGATTTACGAATTCTGCGTTCATATTTTCTACACTTATATTATTAATTTTATGTAAGTAGCTAATTATAGAGGCAGTTATGGCAAATACCATGTGCTTCTAAAATTTTATTAGTTATTTTAAACCCGGACTGCTGCGCTTGATCAGAAAATGCGTTATCTATCACAGGATCGCTCAGCTCTATCACTTGTTTACATTTTTCGCAGATAAGTAATTGCATGGGATGCTCGCAGCCAAAATGTTCACATTTCAAATAAGCGTTTAGTGACTCAATTCTGTGAATAAAATGGTTCTCAAGTAAAAAGTCCAAAGCGCGATAAATGGTTGGCGGTTTCGCGCTTCTGTCATGCTTTTGTAACTGCTCGAGTAAATCGTAGGCACTGACGGCACCTTGTTGCTCCAACATCAGTAAAAATACACGTTGGCGAATGGCCGTAAAACGTAATTTTTTTTCTGAGCAAATTTTTATAGCACGTTCTAATAAAGCGTTATGCATGTTGTAGACTCATATTAACAGTAAGATTGTCATGTTATCATATAAGCAATAATAGCGATTAATTTTAAGTGAAACCATGACTCAAACTAATGTAAATTACCCCTCAAACCGCTTTTCTATTGCCCCCATGTTGGATTGGACTGATAGACATTGTCGCCACTTCCACCGTGTGATGAGTAAGAATACCCTGTTATATACAGAGATGGTGACGACTGGTGCTATTTTATATGGCAAGGGAGATTATTTGCAGAAAGGGGATAGTGAGCACCCAGTATGTTTGCAACTGGGTGGTTTTGCAACGGCTGATCTTGCACAATCGGCGTTAGCAGGTAAGGAGCGTGGTTATGATGAGATCAATTTAAATGTAGGTTGTCCCTCTGACCGTGTGCAGAATGGGCGTTTTGGCGCCTGCTTAATGGCTGAAGGTGATCTTGTTGGTGATGCTATTAAAGCGATGCAAGAAGCAACTGATTTACCTGTTTCAGTAAAAACGCGCATCGGTATTGATGAACTGGATTCCTATGAGTTTCTCTGTGATTTTATTGAAAAAGTACATAATAAGGGCTGTAATACTTTTATCGTTCATGCCCGTAAAGCTTGGTTAAGCGGACTTAGTCCTAAACAAAATCGTGATGTACCTCCTCTTGATTATCAGCGTGTATACCAGCTAAAAAAAGATTTTCCAGATTTAACAATTGCCATTAATGGTGGAATAAAAACCTTAAAAGAATGTGAAACACATCTACAACATTTAGATGGTGTGATGTTAGGACGTGAGGTTTATGCTAATCCCTATATACTAAGTACAGTTGATCAAAGCTTATTTGCTTGTGATAAACCAATATTGACTCGCTTTGAGGTATTAGAGCAGATGTATCCTTATATTGAGCAACAGTTAGCGAGTGGATCATATTTGAACCATATTGCTCGACATATGCTAGGGTTATTTCAAGGATTACCGGGTGCGCGAGCATGGCGTCGTCACCTCAGTGAAAATGGACATATACCCGGAGCTGGTATCGAAACAATGCAGAAAGCAGCTTCGTTTGTAACTGAAGACTAAGAAAATGGAGATTGATATGAAAAAAACGCTTTTAGCGTTGAGCATGGTGGCAACAATTTTTATAACTGCTGGATGTAGCTCAACGGCAGAAGATGCAGATCAGGCACGTAAAGCAACTCGCATGACCGTTGTTAGTAGTGCAAAACCTGCTGATGTTTTACCGGCTTTTAAGACCTTTACTTGGAATGAAGATTACAATCATGTTTTATCTGCTGTTAGTCATGAAAGCAGAGCGGATATTAAGCAATATTTACGTGCAGAAATCATTCAATATCTAAATACAAAAGGGTATGTCTATCAGCCCGATCCAATACAAGCAGATGTTGTAATTGGTTTTCTTTTTGCATTAGAAGATGATTTAGCAGATCAAAAAATTCAAGATAAATTTGGTTTGTTGCCTGGTGTAAGTAATAGTGGAATAACAGATAAACGCTATGCAAAAGGTACATTCTTAGTCGCGGTATTAGACAATAAAGCAACCATGACTTATTGGCGCTCTGCAATGCAGGGGTTTGTTAACCTTGAGCAAGACAGAAAAGATGAAAGCACGGATCATATTCAAGCCGTATTAGATATGATGATGGGAGGCTTTCCGCAAGCAGGGCGCTAGTCGATCATACTGACTCCTAAAAAAACCACGTTGGCGTGGTTTTTTTATTTATAGCGACTTAACAAGTAGTTGAGCATCTAGTTGGTAACCACAGGATTGCATAAATAATTGCATACCTTGTTGCTCCGGTGTAGATATTTCAGATAATAACAGTTGCACTTCTTTAACACCGTCATTGGCAAGTTGTTTCTCAACTTCACGTAATAAATTTTTTCCAACACCACGTCTGCGGGTAATATCTCTAATGCATAATAAGCTAAGCGTTGCCGTGTGTTTATCAATTGTCACTTGAACTGCGCCTAGGTGACGTGCATTAAACAGGGTAATAAAAAATAGTTTATCTGGTGTTTCTATTAGATCTTGCAATCCCTGAGTTGTTAGCTGCGAGTCACTTAAGTAACCTTTATATAGCTTTTGTAGGTCAATAAATAGTTGCTGTGAGCTTTGGGGAGTAAAAACAGATAAACGCATAATGAACTCTTGTTGTTATTGAAGTTGTTTGTCTTTAGGGTGATCGGCATCGTTAATGACGACATTATTAGCTTGACGAAACTCGTTACGCTTTTTTGCCATTGCCAAGCGATCACGCTCTGGTAATAGTGTTTGCAATGACACTAATTGTATTTGCTTATTTTTTTGTTTGAACTTATTACTCAGAAAACGGATGGTTTCTGGATAAGGGTGTGCAATAATAACCACTGCATTGCCCTGTTGACCCAGCGTAACTGCCTGTGAAAATTGCTTTTCCATCGCAACATCCGTTTTAATGTTATCTAAGAATACATGCCTTCTTAATGCTGGAGTTCCTGATATTCTAGCCGTACTTTCAGCGATTGTGTTTGCAGTCGTGCGACTATCTAAAAAGTAAACTCCTTGCTTATTGAGTACGTCCATTGTCCATTGCATCTGTTTAACATGCTCTGTTAATGTGCTACCCATATGGTTATTAATACCAGTTACATCAGGAAGGTAATCCAGCGCTTTGCGCAGTTGAGCTTTAAAGGCACGCTCTTGCATATCAAGCATTAATGCACCTTGGCCTAATTTATCGTTATGTTGTTTTGCTTGCATAGGAACATGTAATAGTAACTCACGCTCCTGCGCGATGGCTAAACGTGCTATTTTTTTTGCGTGTGGCGTGTAGGGTAGAATAGATAATGTGATTGCTGGTGGAAGGCTAAGTGCGAGTAAGTCGTGTGCACTATTACCAATATCATCAATAACAATGGCTATGTTCACCGGTTGTTTTGCAAAGCTATGTGGCGCTTGCAAAACAAAGGTCAAGAGTATGAGAAAGCTTGTCAGTCGCTGTGCCATATATTTAACGTCTACGAGGCTCAAGCCATGACATTGGGTCCTGCGCTTTACCTTTATGACTTAGCTCAAAGTAAAGGCTATTTTTGTCTTGTCCACCACTGTGTCCTGCTAATGCAATAGCATCGCCCTGAAAAACAATGTCACCAGTTTCTTGTAGTAATGCTTGATTGTAACCATATAGCGTAATGTAATCATCACTATGGTCGAGTGCGATAACCATGCCGTAGCCTTTAAAATATCCAGCAAATAAAACACGGCCCGTTGCGACTGCGCGTACTTTTTCACCCTCATTGGCTGCGATTGAAATACCTTTCCATTTTACTTGGTCGCTACGTTGGCTACCAAAACTAGCAAGTACCTTACCACGAATAGGCCATTTTAATTGTCCTTTCAGTGTCGCAATTTTGGAGTGGCTTTTATCCTCACTCTTTGGTGTCATCTGTTTAGTCGCTTTTGCTTTCGCGGCTGCTAACTCTTTTTCTGCGCGTGCCTCGCGCTGTTTCTTTAATTGTTTTTTAAGTTTTTTCTCTGCATCGCCAAGTTGTGCTAAACGCACCGATTGATAGTTAATATCTTGCTTTAGTTCACGTAATGCTTTGGTACGTTTATCACGCTCTTCAGCTAATTTTTGATTATTTTCAACTTGCTCATCGCGCATTCTCTGCAGGCTAGCTAAAGAATCTGTTTGCTCATTTTTATTGCTCTCAATACGCTCTTGTGTTGCCTGTAATTGTTCAATGCTTTCTAAACGCGCTTTATTCAAATAGTGGTAATAGCTTTTAGCACGAATAATTTTACTGAGGTCTTCTTGATTAAGTAGCAGTTTTACAAGGTCATTCTGTCCTGCCATGTAGGCACTAATTAATTGTTGTTCCAATAATTTTTGTTGTTTAACTTTGTCAATATTTAACTGTTCTGTTTCAGCTTTTAAATCACGGAGACGTTTTTTCTCAAGTGCAATCGCTTCTTCTGTTTGTTGAAGTTTAAAGCTGGCTGCTGCTGTTTCTTGTTCTGACTGAGCAATTTGGCTTTCTAATTGTTGCTGCAATTTAGTTTGTTCTTTTTTACTGCTCTTACTTTCTTTTATCTGTTTTTGTAACGTGCTGAGATTTTGTGCCACTACAGGTGTAGGGAGAGTTAAAAAAGCAAGGGAAAATAAGAAAAGGCTATTCAGTAAGATAGCGTTAAAACGATCTTTTTTGTAAGTGCGTTGGATAATGGTTTTGCTATTCATTGATTTTTCTACTTTTTAAAATTCAGTATTTAGAAATTTTACCCACTTTAGCAAAAGAAGTTGAGTAAAATAACTAAATACTGCGTGATGCGTCTATTTTAATGAAATTAGTGGTGTACCTGTCATCTCTGCAGGAATTTCCATATCCATTAATTTAAGCATGGTTGGTGCGATATCGCATAAGCGACCGCCTTTTTGCATACTTGCTGGGCGGCCAAAGTAGATAAATGGTACTGGCAAGTTAGTGTGTGCCGTGTGAACGCCACCTGTTTCAGGGTCAATCATCTGCTCAGCATTACCATGGTCAGCAGTAATTAGACACTCGCCCTCTACCTCTTTAAGTGCTTCAATCACTTCGCCTACACAGCTATCAACTGCTTCACAGGCTTTAACCGCTGCATCGTATACGCCAGTGTGGCCAACCATATCGCCATTAGGGTAATTACAGATAATCACATCGTATTTTTGGCTACGAATTGCTGCAGTTAACTTTTCTGTTAGTTCAACAGAGCTCATCTCTGGTTGCATGTCGTAGGTTGCAACAGCAGGAGAGTTAATGAGGCTACGATCTTCACCTTTAAACTCATCTTCCATACCGCCATTGAAGAAGAATGTAACGTGTGCATATTTTTCTGTTTCTGAGATACGTAGCTGTGTTTTGTCATGATTTGCTAACCATTCACCTAACGTATTAGTTAACTCTTCACTTGGGAATGCCGCTGGTGCAGTAATGTCTGAAGCGTATTCAGTTAACGTTACGAAATTAACATTTGGTGTAACATTACGATCAAAACCACTAAAGTTAGCATCTGTGAATGCGTAAGTAATTTCACGCGCTCGGTCAGCACGGAAGTTTAGAAATAGCACTGCATCGCCATCTTCAACTGCGACTTTATCGCCAATAACAGTTGCTTTAACAAATTCATCATTTTCATCACGTGCATAAGCGTCTTCTAAACCTACCAAAGCGTTATCCGCAGTGAACTCAGATTTTGCTTCAGTAATAAGGTTATAAGCTTCTTCAACTCGCTCCCAACGATTATCACGATCAAGTGCATAGTAGCGACCTACTAAAGAAGCAGTTCGGCCAACACCGGTTTTTTTGTAAGTATCTTCAAATTTAGCTAATGTACCAGCTGCACTGCGAGGTGGCGTATCACGACCATCTAAAAATGCGTGAACGTATACTTTTTTCGCGCCACGTTTTGCTGCAAGTTCGATTGCTGCAACAATATGGTCGTCATGACTATGAACACCACCTGGTGATGCAAGGCCCATAATGTGAACCGCCTTGTCAGATGCAACCGCTTTGTCTACGGCTTCAACAAAAGTAGCGTTATCAAAGAAATCACCATCTAAAATAGACTTAGTCACTTTAGTTAGGTTTTGGTAAACAGTACGGCCTGCACCGATGTTTGTATGGCCAACTTCAGAGTTACCCATCTGCCCATCTGGCAAACCTACATCCATACCTGATGCAGAGATAAGTTCATTAGCATAGTCTTTACACAGTTGGTCAAGTACCGGTGTGTTTGCGTTAGATACTGCATTATCTGGCATATCAGGGCGGTAGCCCCAACCATCCATAATCAGTAGTACAAGTGGCTTTTTAGCAATCGTCATGTCGATCTCCTTTGGATTAAAGTAAAAATAGAATGGTGTGATTTTACTACATTTGAGATGCTTGTCACTGCGTGGATCAAGTGAAGCTTAAATTTAGCGGATTTATTTCTTGTAAATAGTAAATAAAATGGCTTTAGCTTGGTATAATCAGCAAAGATTTTTCCTTTAAACTTTAAAAAGAGCTAAATAATGCAAGAATATATAGATTTTTTCTCAAATAATCCGATGTTATCTGTTGCGTGGGTCGCTATCGCAGCAATGCTAATTCACAGCTTAATCAAAGATAAAATTAGTGGTGTTAAAACAATTACTGCTCAAGAAGCTACGTTGCTTATTAACAAACAAGATGCAGTTATCGTTGATGTCCGCTCTAAAGAAGAGTTTCAAAATGGCCATATTGTTAATGCAAAAAATATAACTCTGTCACAAATTGAAAAAGGAAATTTTTCTGCTATTGAAAATAATAAGCAGACCCCCATTATAGTTGTCTGTGAATCTGGTTCTCGCTCTGCTAGCGCCGCTGCTAAGTTAGTAAAAGCAGAGTTTACACAAGTTACGAACCTATTTTCAGGTATGGGCGGATGGAAGTCTGCTAATTTACCAACAACCAAGAAGTAAATAATGGCAACAGTAATAATTTATACCACCGCTTGGTGCCCATATTGTATTCGAGCAAAACAGTTACTCGACAATAAGCAAGTTACCTATTCAGAGGTTAATGTCTCTGAGGCGGATGCAAGAGCAAAAATGACAGAATTAACTGGAGGTAGAACGGTGCCTCAGTTAGTTATCAATGACCAAGCAACTGGTGGTTGCGATGAGCTTTATGCATTAGAACGAAGTGGCGAGCTAGACAAATTGCTTGCTCAATAAGATTTCTCGCAAAGGATTTTGCGTTAATAAATGCGACAGGAATGTTGCGCTAATAACTATAAATATACACATTTAATAAGGGAATACCATGGCTGAACAACAAGAACAAGCACCACAAATCGAATTCAACATTCAACGTATCTTTGTAAAAGATATCTCTTTTGAATGCCCTAATTCGCCACTTATCTTTAAGAAAGAGTGGGCACCAGAAGTTTCAATGGATATCGATACTAAAAGTCAAAAACTTGAAGACGGTGTTTATGAAGTTGTCTTAACACTAACGACTACAGCTAAAGTTGGTGAAGATGTTGCTTTTCTATGTGAAGTACAACAAGCAGGTATCTTCTCTGTTGGTCAACTTGAAGGCCCACAAATGGCACATTGCTTAAACGCTTTCTGCCCGAACATTCTTTTCCCTTACGCACGTGAAGCAGTTTCAAACTTAGTGACACGTGGTACTTTCCCACAGCTTAACTTAGCACCTGTTAACTTCGATGCGCTTTTCCAAAACGCAATGATGCAAAAACAAGCTGAAGCAGAAAAAGCAGCTGAAAGTGCAAAATTAGATTCGTAAGAGAATTTAAGAAAGACAACAAAATAGGTATTTGAATGGCTAATGATAAGCTAGGCAAAGCCATTACAGTCTTAGGGGCGGGGTCATATGGCTCCGCCCTTGCTGTATCTTTGGCTTGTAATGGGCACCCAACATTTATTTGGGGGCATGAAGCGGAGCATATTGAACGCTTGCAAAAAGAGGGTGAAAACAAGGCTTTTTTGCCGGGTATTTCATTCCCTGAGTTGTTGACTGCAGAGGCGGATTTGGCGACTTGTTTAGATGCAACTGATACTATTTTATTGGTCGTACCAAGCCATGTGTTTGGTTTGGTATTAGCACAGATAAAACCATTTTTAAGATCAGAGCATCGTATCGCTTGGGCCACTAAAGGCTTGGAAGCTAAAACGGGTCGCTTATTGCAAGAGGTCGCTAAAGATGTGCTTGGTAATAAATATCCTTTGGCAGTGATTTCTGGGCCAACTTTTGCCATGGAAGTGGCTAAAGGTTTACCAACAGCTGTTGCAGTTGCTGGCACAGATCTGACATTTACCCAAGATATCGCTGACTTCTTCCATAACCGTAAAAATTTCAGAACCTATATCTCCGATGATTTTATCGCAGTGCAATTGGGTGGCGCAGTCAAAAATGTCATCGCCATTGGTGCAGGGCTTGCTGATGGTCTTGGCTTTGGTGCGAATGCGCGTACAGCGCTTATTACTCGCGGTCTTGCAGAGCTAACTCGTTTAGGTGTTGCTTTGGGAGCGAAAGAGTCGTCGTTCATGGGGATGGCTGGATTAGGTGATTTAGTGCTAACTTGTACAGATAATCAATCCCGTAATCGACGTTTTGGTCTCGCACTAGGTCAAGGCAAAGGCATAGAGCAAGCGCAGATTGAAATTGGTCAAGTAGTGGAAGGTTACCGTAATACTGAAGAAGTTTATAATCTTGCCAAACGCTTTGATATTGAGATGCCAATTTGTGAGCAGATTTACCTTGTTCTTTATGAAAATAAAGCAGTTAAAGAAGCCGCTATTGCACTTTTATCGCGTGACAAAAAAGGTGAATAATCACTTTTAAGTTGATTTGTAATGAAATAAAGAACCTTATTTCATTACAAATAATCTCTACCTTAGCAACACTTTACTAATCGTTTTTTCCTAATGCTTCAAATAATGCTACTCTGCGATTTCATGACGCTTTTAGAGTATTAACAATGCATTTCTCTTCATTAATTTATATTATTCGCATATCCTTCATTACATTGTTGTTTTCTATTTCCACGTTGAAAGCACACCCTCATTCATGGGTTTCAGTGTTTACAGAAATAGAGGGTAATGACACGCACCTTACCGGCTTTAAAATGTTTTGGACTTTTGATTTAATAACGACATCAGATGCCCTTTCGGGGGAAGATGTTAGTGAACGCAAACTGCCCGGCACTTTAAAGAGATTGAGTCGTGAGATGTTAGTAAATATTAAAGCCAATGATTACTTTACATTCTTAGAGTGGCAAGGAAAAACGTTATCTTTTGCAGATCCCCTGCAAGAAAAATTAATATTAGAAGATTATAAATTAACCCTAAGCTTCTTTTTACCACTGCAAAAACCATTGCAGTTACCGATTACCGATTTACAACTAGAAATCTATGAAGATACTTACTATGTAGATTTTTTATGGTTACAGAAAGATGATATACAACTAAGTGAGCAATTTCGGGCTAATTGCGCGATGAACATTATTGAAGCTAATACAACCAGTGAGCAGATAGCCTATGCAGCGTCATTACCAAAAGATGCGCAGGGGGATTCGAAACTAGGTGCACAATTTACACAAAAGCTAAATATCAACTGTTTATGAGAATTAAGCGCCACATTGTATGTTCACATGGCTCATTCATACCTGCACTTATAGCGTAAGTTAACGCTTAAAAGTACATTTTTTAACAAAACCCAAGATTAGCACGTTACAAAACCACTAAAAGTCCTTATACTGACGTGCTTTATTTTTAGGTATCAGCATTTTGGGCTTGTACCGTATTTATTGGCAACTTTGTTGATAAGTATTATTAATATTTAACACTGGATAGATGAGTTATGAACGCAACAAATACCGAAAACAGCAGTAGTTCAATGGACGGGCTAAAATGGGCTGTTACCATCTCTTTATTAGTCGCTATTATCGTTGGTAATTATATGTACGGTGAAACTGTGCATGTTGTTGCACGTGTTTTAGTGCTACTAGTAATGGCCGCGCTTGCTGTATTGTCAGCTGCGATGACTGAAAAAGGTAAAACATTTATAGGTTTTGCAAAAGATTCACGTTTAGAAGTACGTAAAGTGGTTTGGCCTACACGCCAAGAAACAGTGCAAACAACCCTTATTATTCTTGCAGTATCGACCATTGTAGGTCTTGTGCTGTGGGGACTTGATGGTGTTTTTGTTCGTGTTGTTGCTTTCATTACCACCTCTATTTAAGTTTAAGGGTTTAATATGTCTGAAGAAGTACAAAAGAAAAGATGGTACGTAGTGCAAGCGTTCTCTGGGTTTGAAGGTCGTGTGCAAAAAACGTTAATCGAGCATATTAAATTAAACGAAATGGAAGAGCATTTCGGTGAGATTTTAGTGCCAACTGAAGAAGTAGTTGAGATGCGTGCGGGTCAAAAACGCAAAAGCGAACGTAAGTTCTTTCCTGGTTATGTATTAGTCGAAATGGCGATGAATGATGCAAGCTGGCATTTAGTGAAAAACACTGACCGTGTTATGGGCTTTATTGGTGGGACGAAAGAGCGTCCTGCACCTATTTCACAAAAAGAAGTGGATAACATTATGAACCGCTTGAAAGAATCAGTTGATTCTCCGCGTCCTCGTACGCTATTTGAAGCAGGTCAAATCGTTCGTGTTATTGAAGGTCCATTTGCTGACTTTAACGGTACGGTTGAAGAAGTTGATTACGATAAGAGCCGTTTAAAAGTATCTGTTTCTATCTTCGGTCGTGCAACGCCTGTTGATTTAGAGTTCTCGCAAGTAGAGAAAGACTGATACAAGATAGCTTTCAGCGGTTAGCTGTTAGCTTTTAGTAAAACAGCACCTGGCGGTGCTGGTAGGGCGAAAGATTTTCCTCATTTATGAGCGTGAATCCTTCGCCTTTTTTCGTTTTATAGCCGAGTAAAAAAGGTGCGCACTTGGTTGTAAAGTGACTGCTGACAGCCGATAGCTAAAAGCTGTCTGTAACAGTTCAAAAAAAGTACAAAATAGCTTGTGAAAGGCGGTGAATTATAGGTATAATTTGCCGCCTTTTTTATTTACTGACTATTCAGTAAATAAAATTGAGCATTAATTCGAAACGGGAAGCTGACGTTGAAAATCAGCGCTACACCCAAACATAGGTAGTATTATCATGGCTAAAAAAGTACAAGCGTATATCAAGCTGCAAGTTTCAGCTGGTATGGCTAACCCGTCACCACCAGTTGGTCCTGCATTAGGTCAACACGGTGTTAACATCATGGAATTCTGTAAAGCATTCAATGCAAAAACAGATTCAATTGAAAAAGGCGCTCCAGTACCTGTAGTAATTACAGTTTACTCTGATCGTTCTTTCACTTTCGAAACTAAGACTCCACCTGCATCTTACTTACTTAAGAAAGCTGCTGGCATCAAATCTGGTTCTGGCGTTCCTAATAAAGATAAAGTGGGTAAAGTAACTGTTGCTCAACTTGAAGAAATCGCTAAAACTAAAGAAGTTGATCTAACGGGTGCCGATCTTGATGCGATGGTACGTTGTATAGCGGGTTCTGCTCGTTCAATGGGCTTGGAAGTAGAGGGTTAATACCATGGCTAAATTATCTAAACGCATGAAAGCGGTACGTGACACTGTAGACGCGACTAAAGAATACGAAATCAATGAAGCGGTTACGCTTCTTCAAAAACTAGCAACTGCTAAATTCAACGAAAGTGTTGATGTTTCAGTTAACCTAGGTATTGATTCTCGTCGTAGTGACCAAAACGTACGTGGCGCGACTGTATTACCACACGGTACTGGTCGTGACGTTCGTGTTGCTGTATTTACACAAGGTGCTAATGCTGAAAAAGCTAAAGAAGCTGGCGCTGACGTTGTTGGTATGGACGATCTTGCTGCACAAGTTAAAGCTGGTGAAATGAACTTTGACGTTGTAATTGCATCTCCAGACGCTATGCGTGTTGTTGGTCAATTAGGTCAAATCTTAGGTCCTCGTGGTCTAATGCCTAACCCGAAAGTAGGTACTGTAACACCTGACGTAGCAACAGCTGTTAAAAATGCTAAAGCGGGTCAAGTACGTTACCGTAACGATAAGAATGGTATTATCCATTCTACAATCGGTAAAGCATCGTTCTCTGCTGAGCAAATTCAAGAAAACCTTGAAGCACTACTTGTTGCGCTTAAAAAAGCAAAACCAGCTGGCGCGAAAGGCGTTTTCCTGAAAAAAGTTTCTCTATCTACAACAATGGGTGCTGGCGTTAAAGTTGACCAAGCATCTCTTAATACTGTAGTAGCGTAATTTTTATAGCTTCAGTTCACAATTTGATTGTGAAACTGTTGCTATACAAGTCGGCAAATTACCTGTATAATTTGTCGCCTTACTTTGGAGGGCCTTAGGTCCCTTCTGAGACCGTAGGTGTAACATTATTGTTTTAACATAATATTACTTAATACCCTACGTAGATGGTGCCGGACCCCAGAAAGAATTATTCTACTGGATCCGATAACCGAAATAGTGCCCCATTATTTATGATGGGGGTGTTTACTGGTGTAATAACCAGTGGAATCCAGGAGTAAAACCAAATGACATTAAGACTCGAAGACAAGCAAGCTATTGTCGCTGAAGTTAATGTAGTAGCGCAAGCTGCTTTGTCTGCTGTTGTTGCCGATTCACGTGGCGTAACAGTTGGTGCAATGACTGAACTTCGTGCAAAAGCGCGTGAAAACAATGTTTACCTACGTGTAGTTCGTAACACATTAGCACGCCGTGCAGTTGAAGGTACAGACTTTGCATGTCTAGCAGACACGTTTAGTGGTCCAACAATCCTTGCTTTCTCTAACGAGCATCCAGGTGCAGCGGCACGTCTTTTAAAAGACTTCGCTAAATCTAATGACGCGTTTGAAGTGAAAGGATTGGCATTTGAAGGTGAGTTCATTGAACCAGCTCAAATTGACCGTCTAGCGACACTACCAACATACGACGAAGCAATTGCGAAACTGATGGCTACTATGAAAGAAGCTGCAGCTGGCAAACTTGTACGTACTCTGGCTGCTATCCGCGACCAGAAAGAAGAATCTGCAGCTTAATCGCTGTCATTTAATTAATTTTTTAAAGTAGGAATTGACTCATGTCTCTAACTAAAGACCAAATCATTGAAGCAGTTGCTGAATTATCAGTAATGGAAGTTGTTGAACTAATCGAAGCAATGGAAGAAAAATTCGGCGTATCTGCAGCAGCTGCTGTAGCGGCTGGTCCAGCTGCTGGCGGCGAAGCTGCTGCTGAGCAAACTGAATTTGACGTTGTAATGACTTCATTCGGTGACAACAAAGTTAAAGCAATCAAAGCAGTACGTGGCGCTACAGGTCTTGGCCTGAAAGAAGCTAAAGCAGCTGTTGAAGCTTGCCCAACAGTACTAAAAGAAGCTGTTTCTAAAGAAGAAGCAGAAGCTCTTAAAGCTGAACTAGAAGAGATCGGCGCAGCTGTTGAACTTAAATAAGTTAGACTTTTGACTTATTAGCCATGTAAATGGCATTGGCTGGTGATTATTTAATCACCGGCCTTTTTGCGCTATAGGATACCGTAATTTTTCATTGTTTTTTACGGTCATCGGACATTAAAGTTGATGTTATATAATGCATCATTAAGACAAAACAGTGTGCGCCGTTGTCGAACAAATTAGTGCCTAAAACTAGGTCGGACAGCTATGATCACTTATCAGCGAGCAAAGGAACCACATGGGTTACTCTTATACTGAGAAAAAACGTATTCGTAAGGATTTTGGGAAGCGCCCACAAGTTATGGAAAAACCATACTTGTTGGAGATTCAACTAGATTCATTCAAACGATTCATTGAAGTCGATTTAACTGGTGAAGTTGGCTTAGAAGCCGCTTTTAACAGCATTTTCCCTATTGCTAGTTACTCTGGCACGTCAGAGCTGCAATATGTCAGCTATCGTCTGGGTGACCCTGTATTTGATGTTAAAGAATGTCAAATCCGTGGTGTAAC
Source organism: Psychromonas sp. psych-6C06 (assembly GCF_002835465.1). Taxonomy (NCBI): domain Bacteria; kingdom Pseudomonadati; phylum Pseudomonadota; class Gammaproteobacteria; order Alteromonadales; family Psychromonadaceae; genus Psychromonas; species Psychromonas sp. psych-6C06. The sequence continues at coordinate 28,329 of NZ_PIZM01000015.1, forward strand.
TTATTCTGCCTCATTACGCGTAAAATTACGTCTTGTTATCTATGATCGTGATGCGCCTGCTGGCACAGTGAAAGATATTCGTGAACAAGAAGTTTACATGGGTGAAATGCCACTCATGACTGAAAATGGTACCTTTGTAATCAATGGTACAGAGCGTGTTATCGTATCACAATTACACCGTTCTCCTGGTGTATTCTTTGACCACGATAAAGGTAAAACGCACAGTTCAGGTAAAGTTCTTTATAACGCACGTGTAATTCCTTACCGTGGTTCTTGGTTAGATTTCGAATTTGACCCTAAAGATAACCTATTTGTTCGTATTGACCGTCGTCGTAAACTACCTGCGACTATCATGTTACGTGCACTTGAGTACACAACTGAAGAAATTCTAGAAATGTTCTTTGATACCACTGACTTTGAAATCAAAGATGGTGTTATCTCAATGGGACTGATTGCTGATCGCCTACGTGGCGAACAGTTTAACTTTGATATTGCAAGCGCTGGTAATGTGTATGTAGAAGCTGGTAAGCGTGTAACTGCACGCCATATCCGTCAACTACAAAAAGATGGCGTTGAAAGCATTGAAGTACCACTTGAGTACCTAGAAGGCAAAGTTTCTGCAAAAGACTACATCAGCACTGAAACAGGCGAAATCATTGTTAATGCAAATGATATTCTTACGCTTGAACTATTGGCTGAACTTGCGCAATCTGGCATCAAAGCGTTCCAAACAATTTATACTAACGAGCTAGATTGTGGTTCATTCATCTCTGATACGCTGCGTGTTGATTCTTCAACTAACCGCCTAGAAGCATTAGTTGAAATCTACCGTATGATGCGTCCTGGTGAGCCACCAACGAAAGATGCTGCTGAAGGTCTATTCCAAAATCTATTCTTTGCTGAAGAGCGTTACGATCTTTCTAAAGTAGGTCGTATGAAGTTCAACCGCCGTGTTGGCATTGATGGTGATGAAGGTACTGGTACGCTCTCTAACGAAGATATCTTAAGTGTAATGAAAACACTGATCGATATCCGTAACGGTAACGGTATTGTTGATGATATCGATCATCTTGGTAACCGTCGTATCCGTTGTGTTGGTGAAATGGCTGAAAACCAATTCCGTGTTGGTCTAGTACGTGTTGAACGTGCTGTTAAAGAACGTCTATCTTTAGGCGACCTTGATGCAACGATGCCTCAAGATCTTATCAACGCTAAACCTATTTCTGCTGCTGTTAAAGAGTTCTTTGGTTCTTCACAACTGTCTCAGTTCATGGACCAAAATAACCCGCTTTCAGAAGTAACACACAAACGTCGTATCTCTGCGTTAGGCCCTGGTGGTTTAACACGTGAACGTGCGGGCTTTGAAGTACGTGACGTACATCCAACGCATTACGGTCGTTTATGTCCAATCGAAACGCCTGAGGGACCAAATATCGGTCTAATCAACTCATTAGCAACGTTTTCACGTACTAATGACTACGGTTTCTTAGAGACACCTTACCGTAAAGTTGTAGATGGCAAACCTTCTGATCAAGTTGAATACCTATCTGCTATCGAAGAGGGTTCATTCGTTATCGCACAGGCATCTGCAAGTGTTGATGAGAATGGTTTACTAAATGAAGAATCAATTCCGTGTCGTCATCAAGGTGAAACAACCTTTATGTCGCCTGCAGATATTGATTATATGGATGTGTCACCACAACAGATCATCTCTGTTGCTGCGTCACTTATTCCATTCCTAGAACACGATGATGCTAACCGTGCCTTAATGGGTGCAAACATGCAACGTCAAGCAGTTCCGACTCTACGTGCTGATAAACCATTAGTAGGTACAGGTATCGAACGTCGCTTGGCAATCGATTCTGGTGTGACAGTAATTGCAAAACGTGGTGGTGTTATCGATTACGTAGATGCATCTCGTATCGTTGTTAAAGTTGATGAAAACGAGCTACTTCCAGGTGAAGCGGGTATCGATATCTATAACTTAACTAAATACACTCGTTCAAATCAGAATACCTGTATTAACCAAAAACCAACGTGTAAGCCGGGCGAGCCAATCGTTCGCGGTGATGTATTAGCAGATGGTCCATCTACTGATATGGGTGATTTAGCACTTGGTCAAAACATGAAAATTGCTTTCATGCCTTGGAATGGTTACAACTTTGAGGATTCAATCCTTATTTCTGAGCGTGTATCGCAAGAAGATCGTTTCACAACGATCCATATCCAAGAGTTCTCATGTGTAGCACGTGAAACTAAATTGGGTAGTGAAGAAATTTCTGCGGATATCCCGAACGTAGGCGAAGCTGCATTAAGCAAGCTGGATGAGTCTGGTATTGTTTACGTAGGCGCTGAAGTTAAACCTGGCGATATTCTAGTAGGTAAAGTAACACCTAAAGGTGAAACACAACTTACCCCAGAAGAGAAACTATTACGTGCAATCTTCGGTGAGAAAGCGTCTGATGTAAAAGACAGCTCACTACGTGTATCTAACTCTACTTACGCAACAGTAATCGACGTTCAGGTCTTTACACGTGATGGTGTTGAGAAAGATAAACGTGCACTTGAAATTGAAGAGATGCAACTTAAAGCAGCGAAGAAAGATTTGAATGAGAAATTCAAAATCTTAGAAAACGCAATCTTTGAGAAAGCATTGAACATCCTCATTGGCGCAGGCCAAGATGAGCAACGTTTACTACAAATGCCTCGTGCACAGTGGTTAGAAGTTGTTGTTGATGATGAAGAAAAGCAATCGCATTTAGACCAAATCATCGCTCAATACGATGAAGTTAAAGCAGACTACGACAAAGAGTTTGATATCAAACGTCGTAAGATCACTCAAGGTGATGATCTAGCACCGGGTGTTCAGAAGATTGTTAAGGTTTACCTAGCGGTACGTCGTCGCCTACAACCAGGTGATAAGATGGCAGGTCGTCATGGTAACAAAGGTGTTATCTCTAACATCGTTCCTGTAGAAGATATGCCTCACGATGAGTTTGGTGTTCCAGTTGATATCGTACTTAACCCTCTGGGTGTACCATCACGAATGAACATCGGTCAGATTCTTGAAACGCACTTAGGTCTTGCATGTAAAGGTGTTGGTGAGAAGCTTGAGCGTATGGTTAAGAGCCAACGTGAAGTTGAAATGGCGAAAGTACGTGAGTTCATTCAAAAAATGTACTCGTTTGGCCAAGCGCCATGTCATGTTGACTTAAACGAGTTTGATGATGAAGCGGTAATGCGTTTAGCTAAGAACCTATACAAAGGTTTACCAGTGGCAACACCAGCATTTGATGGTGCATACGAGTCAGAGATTCGCGAACTACTGAAAATGGCAGATCTTCCTGAGTCTGGTCAATTACGATTAACTGACGGCCGTACTGGTATTGAGTTTGAACGTCCAGTAACCGTTGGTTACATGTACATGCTGAAATTGAATCACTTAGTGGATGACAAAATGCATGCCCGTTCTACAGGTTCTTACAGCCTTGTTACTCAGCAACCACTTGGTGGTAAAGCTCAGTTCGGTGGCCAGCGTTTCGGTGAGATGGAAGTATGGGCACTACAAGCATTTGGTGCTGCGTACACGCTTCAAGAGATGCTTACTGTTAAGTCAGATGATGTTAACGGTCGTACTAAGATGTATAAAAACATCGTTGATGGCGACCATAGAATGGAACCAGGCATGCCTGAATCATTCAACGTATTGTTGAAAGAGATCCGTTCATTAGGTATCAACATCGAGCTTGATGAAGAAAACTAAAATTCGTTTTAGTTAAAAAATATGTGGCGTCTTAGATAGGTAAGGCGCCTAGTTTTAACTCCTATGGGAGAATAGCGTGAAAGACTTACTTAAGTTTTTAAAGCAACAAAATAAAACCAAAGAGTTTGATGGAATTAAAATTGGTTTGGCCTCTCCAGAGCAGATCCGTTCGTGGTCATTTGGTGAAGTTAAGAAGCCTGAAACTATCAACTACCGTACATTTAAACCTGAGCGTGAAGGTCTATTCTGTGCGCGTATCTTTGGTCCAATCAAAGATTACGAATGTTTATGTGGTAAATACAAGCGCCTAAAACATCGTGGTGTTATCTGTGAAAAATGTGGTGTTGAGGTAACTCAATCTAAAGTACGTCGTGATCGTATGGGTCATATCGAACTTGCATCGCCAGTGGCGCACATTTGGTTCCTTAAATCACTTCCGTCTCGTATCGGCCTAATGCTTGATATGACGTTACGTGATATCGAACGTATCCTTTACTTTGAATCTTTCGTGGTTGTTGAGCCAGGCATGACAGATCTTGAGCGTCGTCAAATTCTTCTTGAAGAAGAATACCTAGACATGCTTGAACAGTGGGGCGATGAGTTTGAAGCGTTAATGGGCGCAGAAGCCGTATTTGCATTGCTTAAACAGCTTGATCTTGAGCATGAAATTGCTGAGATGCGTGAAGAGCTTGGTACAACTAACTCTGAAACTAAACGTAAAAAATTAACTAAGCGTCTGAAATTGGTTGAGTCTTTCCACCAATCTTCAAACAAACCAGAGTGGATGATTTTAACAGTACTACCTGTACTTCCACCTGATTTACGTCCTCTAGTACCACTAGATGGCGGACGTTTTGCAACATCTGACTTAAATGACCTATACCGTCGTGTTATTAACCGTAATAACCGTCTAAAACGTCTGTTAGACCTAGCTGCACCAGACATCATCGTACGTAATGAAAAACGTATGTTACAAGAGTCTGTAGATGCACTATTAGATAATGGTCGTCGTGGTCGTGCTATCACTGGTTCTAACAAGCGTCCTCTTAAATCGCTTGCAGATATGATCAAAGGTAAGCAAGGTCGTTTCCGTCAAAACTTACTAGGTAAACGTGTAGATTACTCTGGCCGTTCTGTAATCACAGTAGGTCCAACACTACGTTTACACCAATGTGGTCTTCCTAAGAAGATGGCACTTGAGCTATTCAAGCCATTTGTTTACGGAAAACTAGAAGCATTAGGTCTTGCAACAACGATTAAAGCAGCTAAGAAATTAGTTGACCGTGAAGGCGGTGAAGTTTGGGATATCCTAGAAAGTGTTATCCGTGAACATCCAGTGCTACTTAACCGTGCACCAACACTTCACAGATTGGGTATCCAAGCATTCGAACCTGTACTTATCGAAGGTAAAGCGATTCAGCTTCACCCGTTAGTATGTGCGGCATATAACGCCGATTTCGATGGTGACCAAATGGCGGTACACGTACCGTTAACAATCGAAGCACAGCTTGAAGCACGTACTTTGATGATGTCTACGAATAACATCCTTTCACCTGCAAATGGTGAGCCGATTATCGTACCATCACAAGACGTTGTACTAGGTCTTTACTACATGACGCGTTCGAAAATTAACGCGAAGGGTGAAGGCATGTGGTTCCAGAGTGCAAAGGAAGTTGAAAAAGCTTACCGTGCGCGTGCTGTGGACTTACAAGCAATCGTTAAAGTACGTATGACGCAAACACATATTGCTGATGATAAATCACGTACTCAAACAACTGAAATTGTTGAAACGACTGTAGGTCGTGCGATCCTATCTTTAATCATGCCTGAAGGTCTTCCTTTCGCGCATGTAGATTTAGATATGGGTAAAAAAGCAATCTCTAACGTACTAAATGCTTGTTACCGTTTATTAGGTATTAAAGATACCGTTATTTTTGCTGACCAATTAATGTATACCGGTTTTGAATACGCAACATTGTCAGGTGCCTCTGTAGGTATCGACGATATGGTTATTCCTGACGCGAAGAAAAAATTAGTTGATGAAGCTGAAGAGCAAGTTTCTGAAATTTACGAGCAATTCCAAGCTGGTCTTGTAACAGCCGGTGAGCGCTACAACAAAGTGATCGATATTTGGGCAAGTACCAATGATCAAGTTGCAAAAGCGATGATGGATAACTTGTCTACAGATGAAGTTGAAAATGCGCAAGGCGAATACGTTGAACAGAAATCATTCAACAGTGTTTACATGATGGCCGACTCAGGCGCACGTGGTAGCCCTGCACAGATTCGTCAGCTAGCTGGTATGCGTGGTCTAATGGCTAAGCCAGATGGCTCAATCATCGAAACGCCTATCGTAGCGAACTTCCGTGAAGGTCTAAACGTACTTCAGTACTTCATCTCAACGCATGGTGCACGTAAAGGTCTAGCCGATACCGCACTTAAAACAGCAAACTCGGGTTACCTAACTCGTCGTCTTGTTGATATTGCACAAGATTTAGTTATCACAGAAGAAGATTGTGGCAGTACAGAAGGCCTATTAGTAACACCGCTTATCCAAGGTGGTGATATTGTTGAGCCGTTACGTGAACGTGTACTTGGTCGTGTTGTTGCTCAGGATGTCATTAAGCCTGGCACTAAAGATGAAGTATTACTTGCGCGAAATACATTACTTGACGAAAAACTGTGTGATCTTATTGAAGAGTGTTCAGTAGACCAAATCTGGGTACGTTCTGTTATTACTTGTAATACAGACTTTGGTGCCTGTGCTGCATGTTACGGTCGTGACTTGGCACGTGGTCATGTTGTTGGTCAAGGTGAAGCAATCGGTGTTATGGCTGCGCAGTCAATTGGTGAGCCGGGTACACAGCTTACAATGCGTACGTTCCATATCGGTGGTGCTGCATCGCGTGCTGCTTCTGAGAACAGTATTCAAGTTAAGAACAGCGGTAAAGTTAAATTACACAATGCTAAATTTGTAATTAACTCAGATGAAAAAGTTGTTGTGACATCTCGTTCAACTGAATTAACGGTTATCGATGAATTAGGTCGTACGAAAGAGAACCATAAACTACCTTACGGTGCGGTTCTTGATAAACAAGATGGTGAAGCGATTACTGCTGGCGAAATTATCGCTAACTGGGACCCGCATACACATCCAATTATTACTGAGGTAGCGGGTAAAATTGAATTCCTAGACTTCGTTGAAGGTATTACCATCAGCAAAGAAACGGATGAATTAACTGGTCTATCTAGTATTGTCATTATCGACCCTGCACAACGTCCAAGTGCTGGTAAAGAGATGCGTCCTACAGCGAAACTAGTTAACGCCGATGGTAGTGATCTGTTTATCCCTGGTACAACGGTTGCTGCGCAATACACGTTACCTTCAAACGCGATTGTTAGCCTCGAAGATGGCGCTGAAGTGAAAGTTGGTGATGCGGTTGCACGTATTCCACAAGAAAGCTCGAAAACACGTGATATTACCGGTGGTCTACCACGTGTTGCTGACTTGTTCGAAGCACGTATTCCAAAAGATGCTGCGATTCTTGCTGAAGTATCAGGTACGCTTTCATTTGGTAAAGAAACCAAAGGTAAAGTACGCTTAGTGATTACTCAAGCTGATGGTAATACTTATGAAGAGATGATTCCTAAATGGCGTCACCTAAACATCTTCGAAGGTGAGAAGATAGAAAAAGGTGAGGTTATCTCGGATGGTCCTGAGTCTCCGCATGATATCTTACGTTTACGTGGTATTAGCCCAGTAGCTAACTACATCACTAACGAAGTACAAGAAGTTTACCGTTTACAAGGCGTAAAAATTAATGATAAGCATATTGAAGTTATCGTTAATCAAATGCTACGTAAAGGTCTCATCACTGATGCTGGTGACTCTAACTTCTTAGTTGGCGAACAGGCTGAAGTGGTACGTGTTATCATTGAAAACCGTCGTCTTGAAGCGGAAGGTAAAGTACCTGCTAAGTTTGAATACCAACTGCTCGGTATTACCAAAGCATCACTAGCAACTGAATCATTTATTTCAGCTGCATCTTTCCAAGAAACAACACGTGTTCTTACGGAAGCTGCTGTTGCTGGTAAGTGTGACAAACTACACGGTCTTAAAGAGAACGTTATTGTTGGTCGTCTGATTCCTGCTGGTACTGGTTTTGCTCATCATAAAGCGCGTGCTGCTGAAAAAGCAAAAGCACTTGAGCCAATGGTTGAAGAGCCAGTTGTAGATGTAGATGCTGCTGAGCAAAACTTAGCAGATCTATTAAACGCGGTTGATTTCGGTGAATAAATAAGAATCGGCTATAAAATTACTTACTCTTTTGATATTTAAAATAATCAGTTAGTTAAGATTTTTTGAAATCAATTTAGAGTAAGTTAATTTGTAACGATTCAGAATCGGCTTCAAGGTTACTTGCTCTTTTGTTTTCAAATAACCATTGTTTAAGGTTTTTTGAAAACAGCTTAGGAAAAGTTATCTTGTAACGATTAAGAGTCGGCTTCAAGGTTACTTGCTCTTTTGTTTTCAAATAACTATTGTTTAAGGTTTTTTGAAAACAGCTTAGGAAAAGTTATCTTGTAACAACTCAGAGTCGGCTTTGAAACTACTTTGTAGTGATTAGCAAGGCAATCAAACAGACGTTTAAATAAAAAGGTGCTTCGGCACCTTTTTTGTTACCTGTAGAAAAACTATCGCTCAAAATGTATATTTCTCCTTGAAAAATAAGAAAAATGTATCAAACTTGATCTCAGTAACCACATAATAAAAAGAGGTTTATATGAGCACTAAAAAAATTATATCTACACCTAATGCACCATCAGCAATCGGCCCTTATTCACAAGCAAACCAAATCGGCAATCTTGTTTTTACTTCTGGACAAATTCCACTTGATCCTAAAACGATGGAAATAGTAGAAGGTGGAATTGAAGAGCAAACGGAACAAGTAATGAAAAATTTATTTGCGGTATTACATAAAGCAAGGGCTGCTGCTGCAACTATCGTTAAAACAACTTGTTATTTAAAAGATATGAATGACTTTGCTGTTTTTAATGAAATCTATGGCAAGTATTTCCCTGATTTTGAACCGGCACGCTCATGTGTCGAGGTTGCTCGTTTACCTAAGGATGTTTTGGTCGAAGTTGAAGCAGTTGCGGTTACGCCTTTAAAAGAGTTTGAATAGGTGAGTAAACAATCAACTAAAATTGCAGTGCTTGTATCAAGTGCTCCCTATGGTTCACAAGGTTCAGCCACTGCATATCAATTTTGTGTTTCTGCCCTACAGGCTGGCCATGAAATCGTTGGTGTGTTTTTTTATCAAGAGGGAGTACTCAATGCAAATCAGCTGGTGAGCCCTAGTACTGATGAAGTCAATTTGCCAGACTTTTGGGCTAAATTAGCGATCCAGTCCAATTTCCCTTTAGAGGTCTGTGTTTCCGCTTCTCTTCGTCGTGGCGTCGTAAATCAAGTTGAAGCAGATCAACTTTCCCTTGAGCAGTTTAATTTAAAACCCCCCTTTACATTGAGTGGGCTAGGGCAACTGGCTGAACTTAGTGCTGGTGCTGATAGGTTGGTGCAATTTCGATGAAAGAAAAAAAAATTGGTATTATTAATCGTTGTTTACCACATGGTAGCTCACAGGGGAGAGAGTCTCTAGACTTAACCCTCGCTATGTCTGCTTTTAATGAATCATTATCCTTGTTTTTTATCGATGATGGCGTTTATCAATTACTAGATGGGCATAACACAAGCGATACACTACAAAAACATTATCAGCCCCTTTTCAAAATGTTAGAGCTGTATGATGTTGAAAATATCTATGTGTGTCAGGATTCATTATGGAAGCGCGAACTAGCATTTTCAGACCTGATCATTGACGTTACCGTGGTAGATACGCAACAAATCAAAACTAAACTTGCTTTACAAGACCAAATACTGAGCTTTTAACATGTCTATATTACACACCATTAATACCTCTCCTTTCCAAACCCATGCGTTACAGCAATGTTTAAGCCTTTTTTCTGAACAAGATAGTTTACTATTGATAGAAGATGCTGTGATTGCAGTTCAAGCAAAACATTCTTTGTTTGCACAATTGCAAAGAATTGATCAAGCGGGTCGCTTAATGGTACTAACTTCAGATTTAGAAGCGCGAGGCATTGAAAATAAAATTGGTAAAAGTTGTAGTTACACTGATTTTGTTGATCTAATCGTTAGCCATAATAGTCAAATGGCGTGGTGATAAATACAAGCTGTCAGTTTTTTTCTTTCAGCTCTCAGTAAGTTCAAAAGCATCTTCCAACTAATTCTCTCGATGTATAAGTTACTACTTTCAGAAACTCAATATTGCTAGCTACACAAATCAACCCACGATTGAATTCATAGAAAGTGAATTTTTCTTTTACTAGCAGCTAATAGCCTTCCCTTATGATTTTTCTGTGAGCGAAAACACAATTGCTTAATTATTGACTCCCCTTTTCAAGCAGCGTAAACTCTCGCCACCCTAAATTTTAGGGTTTGATTTTTCACACACAACTAGGAGCTATTTAATAATGGCAACAATTTCACAATTGGTACGCAAACCGCGTAAGGACAAAGTTCAAAAAACTAATGTTCCTGCGTTAGAAGCGTGTCCACAAAAACGTGGTGTATGTACTCGTGTATATACTACTACTCCAAAAAAACCTAACTCAGCAATGCGTAAAGTTGCTCGTGTTCGTCTAACTAACGGTTTCGAAGTAACTTCGTACATCGGTGGTGAAGGCCATAACTTGCAAGAGCATAGTGTAATCTTGATCCGTGGCGGTCGTGTAAAAGATTTACCGGGTGTTCGTTACCATACTGTACGTGGTGCACTTGATACTTCAGGTGTTGCAGATCGTCGTAAAGGTCGTTCTAAATACGGTGCTAAAAAGCCTAAGTCTTAAGACTATCCGTAAGTAAGGCCAAACAAACACTATTTTAATTTAATATGTTTTGGGTAAAATCCTGAAGCGCACGGAGATAATAAGATGCCAAGAAGACGCGTCATAGCTACTCGTAAAGTACTTCCAGATCCTAAGTTCGGATCGGAAATCCTTGCAAAATTCGTTAACGTTGTAATGGTTGACGGTAAAAAATCAGTTGCAGAAAAAATCGTTTACGGTGCACTAGATACAGCTTCACAAAAAGCTGAAAAAGAAGCACTAGACCTTTTTGAAGTAGCACTAGAAAACATCCGCCCAAGCGTAGAGGTTAAATCTCGTCGTGTTGGTGGTTCAACATACCAAGTTCCTGTAGAAGTTCGCCCTTCTCGTCGTAATGCTTTAGCAATGCGTTGGTTAGTTGAAGCTTCTCGTAAGCGTGGTGAAAAATCAATGGCATTACGTCTAGCTGGTGAGCTAGTTGATGCAGCAGATAACAAAGGTTCTGCGGTTAAGAAACGTGAAGACGTTCACCGCATGGCTGACGCTAACAAAGCGTTTGCTCACTACCGTTGGTAGGATCTTAACGCAAGCTTTTGCTTGCGTTTTTTGCTTTAAAAAAATTATAGTTAGTATTAAAGGACATCAGATTGGCACGTACAACAGCTATTGAGCAATACCGTAATATCGGCATTGTTGCGCATGTCGATGCGGGAAAAACAACAACGACTGAACGTATTTTGTTCTACACCGGCATATCTCACCGAATGGGTGAGGTACATGACGGTGCAGCAACAATGGACTGGATGGAGCAGGAGCAGGAGCGTGGTATCACTATCACATCTGCTGCAACGACGACATTCTGGTCTGGTATGGAAGGTCAGTTTGACAAGCATCGTATTAATATCATCGACACACCGGGACATGTTGACTTCACCATTGAAGTTGAACGTTCCTTACGTGTACTTGATGGCGCAGTGGTTGTATTTTGTGGCTCATCGGGTGTAGAGCCTCAATCAGAAACTGTTTGGCGTCAAGCGAACAAATACCACGTTCCACGTATTGTATTTGTGAACAAGATGGATAGAACCGGTGCTGATTTTGAAGCAGTTGTAGAACAAATTCGTGAACGCTTAGGCGCCACTTGTGTTCCAATTCATTTGAATGTGGGCACAGAGGAAGACTTTAGCGGTGTGATTGATCTCATCAAAATGAAGTTAATCAACTGGACTGACGCAGACCAAGGCATGACGTTTGAATATCACGATATTCCAGACGACTTAGTTGAGCGAGCGCAAGAACTGCACGAAGAGATTGTTGATACAGCTGCAGAAGCAAACGATGAACTGATGGAAAAGTACCTTGAAGAAGGTGAACTTTCTGTCGAAGAGATCAAACAGGGCTTACGTATTCGTACGTTAAGCAATGAAATTGTACTAGCGACCTGCGGTAGCGCCTTTAAAAATAAAGGTGTGCAAGCAGTACTAGATGCAGTGATTGATTTCTTGCCTTCTCCAATTGAAGTTGAAGCCATTAAAGGCATCGACGAAAAAGAGAATGAAGTCGCATGTCCTGCTGACGATAACGCACCCTTTGCAGCGCTTGCATTTAAAATTGCAACGGACCCATTCGTAGGTACGTTGACATTTATGCGCGTTTATTCAGGTGTTGTTAATTCAGGTGATCATGTTTATAACTCAGTAAAACAAAAGCGTGAGCGTTTTGGCCGTATCGTTCAGATGCACGCCAATGACCGTCAAGAGATCAAAGAGGTGCGCGCTGGCGATATCGCTGCTGCAATCGGCCTTAAAGATGTTACGACGGGTGACACGCTATGTAATGCTGATCATAAAGTGATTCTTGAGCGTATGGACTTTCCTGAGCCAGTGATTCAGATTGCAGTTGAACCTCGAACGAAGGTTGACCAAGATAAACTGACCATTGCGCTTGAAAAGTTAGCAGCAGAAGATCCTTCTTTTCGTGTTGAAACGAATGAAGAATCTGGACAAATACTACTCTCTGGCATGGGTGAGCTTCACCTAGATATTATCGTAGATCGTATGCGCCGTGAGTTTAGTGTTAACTGTAACGTGGGTAATCCTCAAGTTGCATACCGAGAAGCCATCCGTAAAACGGTTGAAATTGAAGGTAAATTTATTCGTCAAGGTGAAGGGCCGAGCCAATATGGCCACGTCATCTTGAAGCTTGAACCGCTTGAAGCGGGCGCAGGTTTTGAATTTGTTAATGAAGTCACAAATGGTTGTATTCCTAAAGAGTACTTTCCGGCGATTAGCAAAGGCTGTGAAGAACAAATGAACCAAGGTGTGTTAGCGGGTTATCCGATGCTTGATATTCGTGCAACGCTGATTGGTGGTTCATTCCACGAAACAGATTCACAAGAGATGTCATTCAAAGTAGCTGCTATGTTAGGTTTTAGAGACGGAGCATTAAAAGCTGATGCAACCATCCTTGAGCCTGTCATGAAAGTTGAAATCACTACACCAGAAGACTGGATGGGTGATGTTGTGGGCGACCTAAATCGTCGTCGTGGTATGATTGAAGGTATGGACGAAGGCCCTGGTGGTGTTAAAATCGTGCATGCTAAAGTACCGCTTGCTGAAATGTTTGGTTATGCGACCTCATTACGCTCAGCAACACAAGGCCGTGCTTCCTATTCTATGGAATTTTTAGAATATGGTGATGCGCCTAAAAAAATAGCTAACGCAATTATTGAAGCGAAATAAAAAATAAACTAAACTATCGCCTTTCCATGTGATGGCACGTGGAGAGGTATTAACTGAAAAAGAAGGTACACACTGTGTCTAAAGAAAAATTTGAACGTAATAAACCGCACGTAAACGTTGGTACAATCGGCCACGTCGACCACGGTAAAACAACTCTAACTGCTGCTATCACTAACGTACTTGCAAAAGTAAACGGCGGTGAAGCAAAAGACTTCGCATCAATCGATAACGCTCCAGAAGAGCGTGAGCGTGGTATCACAATCTCAACTTCTCACGTTGAGTACGATACTGAAACTCGTCACTACGCACACGTAGACTGTCCTGGACATGCCGATTACGTTAAAAACATGATCACTGGTGCTGCACAAATGGATGGTGGTATCCTAGTTGTTGCTGCAACAGACGGTCCTATGCCTCAAACTCGTGAGCACATCCTACTTTCTCGTCAAGTTGGTGTTCCACACTTAGTTGTTTTCATGAACAAATGTGACATGGTTGACGACGAAGAGCTTCTTGAGCTAGTAGAAATGGAAGTTCGTGAACTTCTTTCTGAATACGATTTCCCAGGTGATGACTTACCAGTAATCCAAGGTTCAGCTCTTAAAGCGCTTGAAGGCGAAAAAGAGTGGGAAGACAAAATCGTTGAGCTTGCTGCTGCACTAGACGCATACATCCCGCTTCCAGAGCGTGACATCGATAAGCCATTCATCCTACCAATTGAAGATGTATTCTCAATTTCAGGTCGTGGTACTGTTGTTACTGGTCGTGTTGAGCGTGGTATCATCAAAGTTGGTGAAGAGATTGAAATCATCGGTCTTAAAGATACTACTAAAACTACATGTACTGGTGTTGAGATGTTCCGTAAACTTCTTGACGAAGGTCGTGCTGGTGAGAACGTTGGTGTTCTTCTACGTGGTACTAAGCGTGATGAGATCGAACGTGGTCAAGTTCTAGCTAAGCCTGGTTCAATTACTCCTCATACTAAATTTGAGTCTGAAGTATACGTACTAAGCAAAGATGAGGGTGGTCGTCACACTCCTTTCTTCAAAGGTTACCGTCCACAGTTCTACTTCCGTACAACTGACATCACTGGTGCTGTAGAGCTTCCAGAAGGTGTTGAAATGGTAATGCCTGGTGATAACCTTAAATTCGTTGTTGAGCTAATCGCTCCAATCGCAATGGATGAAGGTCTACGTTTCGCTATCCGTGAAGGTGGCCGTACTGTAGGTGCTGGTGTTGTTTCTACAATCATCGACTAATATTTAAACCTTTAGGTTTAAATATATGAAAGAGCGCTTAGGCGCTCTTTTTTTATGTCTAAAAGAAAGTGAGAATGCTGGAATGCTGGAATGCCTCAAGCCCTCAGCTTTTAAGCCTTCAGCTTTTAAGCCTTCAGCTTTTAAGCCTTCAAGCCTTCAAGCCCTCAAGCCCTCAAGCCTTCAAGCTTTCAATCCTTCAATCCTTCAGCCTTCGATCTTTCAGCTTTTAATCCTTTTAGCTTTTCAACTTATAATAGCTTGCATCTTCTGGTAGTTGCTTTCGTTCTTTACCCAATAGGTAGTTCTCTTTAAACACATCAAACAATAATGCTAATTGAGCACTATTTTGTGGTTCGCCAATATAATCTAATGCTAGCGCCGCAACTTCTGCCGTAGCAAGTTGATTATCCTTTACTGCTTTACGGACTAAATAACGTGAAATATTTTCTGGTGAAAATGATAGGACAGGTAAGTTATCTAGGTATGGGCTTTTGCGGAACATCTTTTTTGCTTGTGCCCAACTCCCATCTAACAGGATAAAAAGCGGTTTTTTATCGCCAATATCACTATGTTGTGAGCTGATAACACGTTCTGCTTGGCAATATTCAGCTGGGAAAATAATCACTGGTTGCCACTGTGGATCGCGTAATAATGCCAACATTCTCTCGTTAGGTTGCGTGCGTGACCATATAAAAGCATGAGTATCAGGAATAATATCCGCGATTAGTCTTCCAGTATTGCTGGGTTTTAAAATCTCATCGTCATACATCAATAAAAGAAAGGCGCTGTTGGTTTGTACCGTTCGTTTAAACGGGCAAATACATAAGTAAGGAAGTAACATACAATGAATGCATCGTGAAATGCGACCTCCTCGTGCTAGAAAAGGGCGTGTAGATTCACTTAAACGTTGTTCATAAAGTTTATGCAGTGCATGAGTTCTCATGGTGTTATCATCTCAATTGTATTTCTTCTTAGGGTAAAACAATGGAAAACTTATTACAGCAATATTTTGGCTTTAATACCTTTCGTGCCGGACAAAAACCAGTAATTGAGGCGTTATTGAATGGCGAGAGTGCCGTTGCTATTTTCCCTACGGGGTCGGGAAAAAGTTTATGTTATCAATTACCCGCATTACAATTGGCGCATCTTACCGTTGTTGTTTCACCCCTATTAGCTTTAATACAAGATCAGCTCAATTTTCTACACAGTAAGGGGATTGCTGCTGCTAGTATTCAGTCAATGCAAAGCGCATCTGAATCTTCAGCGGTGTATAGCGCTTTAAGCAGAGGCGAGATAAAAATATTGTTTATCTCGGTAGAGCGTTTGAACAATGAACGATTTCGTCACTTTTTAAAACAGTTACCTATTTCATTACTTGTCGTGGATGAGGCGCACTGTATCTCAGAGTGGGGGCATAATTTTCGCCCGGACTACTTAAAGCTGGCCTTTTATCGCCAAGCTTTTAATATTAAACAGGTATTACTGCTAACGGCGACTGCTACTACGCAGGTGGTTAATGATATGGCGAGTAAGTTTTCAATCGAAAATAAGAATATTACCGTTACCGGATCCTATCGTAGTAATTTGAACCTTGCTGTTATCGGTTCTACCGAAGTAGATAAACTGAATCACCTTACTCCTTGGCTAAAGGCGCGTGCTAATAGCGCTGGAATTATCTATGTGACTTTGCAGAAAACTGCTGAGCGCGTTGCGAGTGCACTTTCACAAAATGGTATTGAAGCGCAAGCGTACCATGCAGGCATGAACAGTGAGCAACGAAACCATATTCAACAACGCTTTATGTCGGGAGAGTTACCTTTAATTGTTGCGACCATTGCATTTGGTATGGGCATCGATAAAAGTGATATTCGTTTTGTTGTCCATTATGACTTGCCTAAGTCGATAGAAAACTATGCTCAAGAGATTGGCAGGGCGGGTAGAGATGGTAAACCCGCCGATTGTTTAGTATTGGCTAATCAAGATAATCTCAATATATTAGAAAACTTTGTTTTCAGTGAAACGCCTGAGCAGACTGCAATTCAACATGTCATCAATCGTATCGCAAGCAGTAGCGAGCAGTGGGAGGTGTTGATGAATAGCTTATCGAGTGAGTCCAATATTCGATTATCTGCCTTAAAAACACTGCTTGTTTACCTTGAACTAGAAGGAGTATTGCAACCTGCCTATAGCTATTATGCGGAGTACAAATTTAAGCTACTCACTACCGAGGCTACGTTGCTTGAGCGCTTTAATAGCGAACGTGTTAAATTTATTAAGGCGATATTTAGCAGTTCAGATACCGCGAGAACGTGGTCGACGGTTAACTTTGATAAGTTAGCAGGTAACTATTCAGCGGATCGTACTCGGGTGATCAATGCCTTAGATTACTTAGATCAGCAGGGACTCATTGAGCTACAAACTAAACAGATGACTCATGTTTATCATGTTGCTAAAGAGATGATTGGCGAACATTTAGTCGCTCACCTCACGAAAAGATTCAGCGATAAAGAGAAAAGTGAGATAGATAGGATCCATTTTTTGCTTAATTTCTTTGCTAATAATTGCTGTTTAAATTTGCAATTAGCTAACTATTTTTCAGATGATAATCTCACCCAAACATGTGGGCACTGTAGTGTTTGTAAAGGAGTCATCACTAAACTTCCTGAAGCTCAACCTTTAAAGCCATTAAATGACTTTGACCTAGACGAACTGACTACACCGATTAGGAAAAAACTAGCGGGGCATGACAGCCATACATTGGTTGCTCGTTTTTTATGTGGATTAACAACACCTATTTTTACGCGTTTAAAAGTGCGTAAAATAACTGGTTTTGCGCTGTTAGAGAAGTACCCCTTTGCAGAGGTACTTCAATACCTTGAACAATCGCAACAAAAGTAGGCAGTTAGATGCCAACAGTTTTATTTTATTGTTGGTGTGACGGTAATTGGTCATTTTCAAAGGCATTAGCAAACTCATGGTTGCGATTACGATGTTCGGCTTCATCTTCTCGAATGCGATAAATAACATCC
Source organism: Psychromonas sp. psych-6C06 (assembly GCF_002835465.1). Classification (NCBI taxonomy): domain Bacteria; kingdom Pseudomonadati; phylum Pseudomonadota; class Gammaproteobacteria; order Alteromonadales; family Psychromonadaceae; genus Psychromonas; species Psychromonas sp. psych-6C06. Next base: position 46,030 of record NZ_PIZM01000015.1, read on the forward strand.
ATTAAGCGCGCATCATCGGCTAACTGATAGTATTTTTTGGCTATATCTGGTGCCGCGATATTTTCTACTTCGCCAGAGGCTATTTTATCTAAAAACTCTGTATAGCTGATGCAAGCTTCCTCTTCAAAATAGCCCACTACGCGATGTGCAGTTTTAGAAGAGAGTAAATAAAGTAAGGTATAAACGCCTAAGAAAACCCCTTGCCCTAATAAGACTAATGTTCGTTCAATCCAGGTTGGCTTAGCAATATCGAGAAAGATCATTAAGTGCATGCGTTCATTCTCTGCTTCATCTAACAATTCTCGCACCCAACCTTCGTCATCACGCATTCGTCGTAATGCTTTTAAATGATTAAGCATACCTGCAACCATTCCTGGTACTGCTGCAATAGTTTCTAAAATAACAGCGCGTTTAGCATATTTTTTTCCGTAAAAAATATTAAGTGTGAATTTTAATATCTGTGTAATTTTATAGGCGATATACTCTGATGCTTTACTTGGTGCTTGGTGTGCTAATTCAAAATTTGACATAGCTTGTCTCCATTAAATTAAAAAGTCATTAGGAGTAAGTTAAGCTCTAAATTGATCTAGATCAATACGAGAAGAGGGATTGATAACAGGCATATTTGTTGCTCTTTTAAATGTCTTTTTAATCAAATAATAATATTTAACAAATGGATGCGTATTTCTTGCTCTCGCATCTTATTTGTTAAAAATAAGTGTTGTTATGGCTGGTTTGTTAAGTTTCTTTAACAAAAATAAAATGATGAAAATATATTGATTTAGAGTAAAAAAAATTGTGGTTTGCTTCATACTCTTACTGGGAATCATTACATAGGTAATAACAATATGAAGAAACGCATTTATATCGCTTATACCGGAGGCACAATTGGTATGAAGCCTTCGCAGTCAGGCTTTGTGCCTGTTCCGGGATACTTAACCGAAACGATTGCAAATATGCCTGATTTTTATCATGATGATATGCCTGAGTTTGAAATTAATGAATATATGCCGTTGATAGACTCGGCTAACGTATCGCCACAAATTTGGCATACAATCGCCCTCGATATTCAATCTCGCTATGATGACTTTGATGGTTTTATTGTATTACATGGCACAGATACAATGTCCTATACCGCGTCTGCATTGTCGTTTATTTTTGAGCACCTAAGCAAGCCTATTATTATCACCGGCTCACAAATTCCACTTTCTCAGTTACGCACTGATGCCCGTATTAATCTATTAAACGCTTTATATATTGCAGCTCATCACCCGATCAATGAAGTTTGTCTATTTTTTAATAATTACCTGTTTAGAGGAAACCGAACAACTAAACAATATGCAGATGGTTTTGATGCCTTTGTCTCTCCTAATTATGCGCCACTGCTAGAAGCTGGTATCGAAATAAAAAAATTAAGCAAATTACCAGTAGCAGTGCCTACTGAAGAATTAGTTGTACGTTCAATCGAGGTGCAGTCGATTGCTATTTTACATCTTTTCCCTGGTTTAAATTGGCAAGTGTTAGACAACCTATTAAAAAGTCCCTTAAAAGCACTGGTTTTGCTCACTTATGGCGTGGGTAATGCACAACAAGATAAGCAACTATTAGATACATTAAAACGCGCTAGTGAGCGTGGGATTTTAATTGTTAATTGTAGCCAATGTTTAAAAGGGGCTGTTAATATGCAGGGATATGCCACGGGACATGCTTTGAATGAGGCCGGGGTGATAAGTGGTGGCGATATGACAACAGAAGCAGTGATTGCGAAATTATATTACTTATTGAGTCAATCACTGCCACATCAGGAATTAATTGAGTTTTTTCAATCTGATTTAAGAGGTGAGCTAGGGTAGCCACCCTCTTAAATAAATAATGCTAAGGTAGAAACTCCAACCAGGCTGGATTGCTAAACCATTTATCGTGTAACTGTTTTAGGGAGTTTGATTTAGTTAAATTACGAAGTTGCTCGGATAGTTTATCAGCTAAAAGTGGTTCATTTTTATTAATTGCAATGCCAATTTCTTCAACTGCTAATGGTTTTGGTAAAGTAGTTAATTGTTGGTTAGTATCGCGGATTACAGCAAGTTCACATATTGCGAGGTCTGCCACTAATGCATCGGCTTCTCCGGAACGTAATGCCAAAAGGGCATCCTCATAATGCTTGATGGTCGTTAGCTTGGCTTTATTGAGTCTATCTTTAGCAAGATCTTTACTGGTTGAATTTTCTAAAGCCATGAGGTGAACACTCTTATGGTTAAACCCCGTTGTACCCTTAATATCTTCTAATTTTTCTTTTGTAATTAACAACGATTTTCCAGAGAGCGCGTAAGGTCCAATGAAAGTGATTTTCTTGCTACGCTCTTCACTAAACGAAAAACCAGAAATAATAATGTCTATTTTTTGTTTTGAAAGGGCGTTCATCAACTGATCAAATGGCATTAGTTCAATAACGACTTTAACTTTTAAAGCTTCGCCTAGAATAGTTGCTAGCTCAACATCGTAACCAACAATCATATCTGTATTAGACACAAAATTGAATGGTGGCTGTTCGCCTGACATTCCAACAATTAAAGTTCCTTCTTTGTTGATTCGATCGTAGGTACTGTTTTGTGCATAGCTAATATGACTGAAAATAATAGAAATGAAGAAACTTATAAGAAGCGGTAAAGAAAAAAAAGATCTCAGGTGTTGGCGCATGTTATTCCCTTTAAAAATAAAAATAGCCTAATCGCTATGTTCGGTGTTGTCTATTAAGTAGATGTATAAGTGATAGAACGATCAAACGGTTGAAATTAGAATAATATGTGTTGGTGACTTTTAGTTTATGATTGGTAGTGTTACATATTTGCAGATGAGTTGTAAGGAAAAGGTTAAATGTCATTATATAAGTGTTACATGTTTATAACTTGCATATTATTTACACCACTAAGCTTGGCTGAATGGGTAGATTTTGAAGACTTATCATCTGGTAAGGAGTTTAATTATAAGCCTTATGCATCACAAGAATTTGAATTTAAGGCAAGTAGATACTTTGATGGAGGGACACTCTTCTATTACGACTTTAAAATCGCCGCTAATTTAGGTGATAGTAACCAAAGTGAAAACTTTCTCTCTATCGATATGGGCAGTAATAGTTGCGCTCCTGGTATTTCTATAAAACATAAAGAGCAACTACTATTTGATTTTTACGCTTTCGATATTGGTAAAATATATGATCACGATGGTGAATTTAGCCTTAATCTCCTTGGATTAGACCGTGAAGGTAAAGTTATTGCGGAACAGTTACTGGTTATCTCATCTCCATTATCGCGAATCGAACTTAAAGAAAAGTTTTTTGGGGTACACGAAGTGTTGATTAATGCCGTTTATGTTAATGACATTGATAACAGCGTAGCGCGTTTTGCATTGGATAACATTGATATCAGTCCTAGCAATCATTCACGTAAGCGAAATAAGCTTGCGCTTTAACATATCCTACAGAAACTGTATTTAAAGTTGCAATTTAGCGGATAAAAACATCGCATTGTTTGTTTAATGAGCGAACGAACTTTAATTGTAAATAAAGCCTTGCCAAGGCTTCCTCAATCCCTATAATGCGACCCCACAGACACGGACGGCAACGCAAGTTACCAACCAAGTCCGAAGCAACAAGCTCAATGAGTTTGAGTCATAAAAAACATTTTAAAGTAATTTAAAATAAACGATTGACAAGCTTCAAAGGTAGCGTATTATACGCACCTCGCTGATACGGCCTAGCTGGTAAGCACGCTCTTTAACAATTTAATCAAACAATCTGTGTGAGCATTGATAGTAGATTTCAAAATAGTCCTTCGGGATAAAAAATCAATATCAGTGACACACGAATTAATTCATTAATTCAGAATAACATTG